>JAFVWA010000075.1 GCA_017501885.1 Clostridia bacterium
AAGAAGAAGTATTTGCTCTTAAAGAAAAAATTCAGTCTATATCCGATGAACTTCGCATTTTGCTTTTGCCAAAAGATCCTGATGATGATAAGAACGTTATTATGGAAATTAGAGGCGGGGCAGGCGGTGAAGAAGCCAGCCTCTTTGCCTACGAGCTTTATAGAATGTATGTTAAGTTTGCTGAAAAAAATCGCTGGAAAACGGAAGAAATTGAAAACAACTCTACTGAGCTTGGTGGAATAAAAGAAGTTGTATTTTCAATATCAGGTAAAAATGCCTATTCAAAACTTAAATATGAAAGTGGTGTTCATAGAGTTCAACGTGTTCCAGAAACTGAATCCCAAGGTAGAGTTCATACTTCTACCGTTACGGTTGCAGTTTTACCTGAAGCGACTGACGTTGAAATTAATATAGACGAAAAAGATTTAAGAATCGACACTTTAAGAAGTAGTGGCGCTGGTGGTCAACACGTAAACAAAACTGAATCTTGTATTAGACTTACTCACATTCCTACCGGAATAGTTGTTCTTTGTCAAGATGAGCGTTCTCAAACAAAAAACAGAGAAAAGGCAATGAAAGTTTTAAAGAGTAGACTTTACGACTACTATCAATCACAAGCCGACAAAGAGTATGCTGATAATAGAAGAAGCCAAGTTGGAACAGGTGATAGAAGTGAGAGAATTAGAACTTATAATTTCCCACAAGGTAGAGTTACCGACCATAGAATAGGTTTAACACTTCATTCTATCGATAATTTCCTAATGGGAGACATTGAAGAAATGACAGAAGCGCTAACTATTGCTGATAGAGAAGCAAAACTTGCTGCAAACGTAGAAGAATAATTTTTACAAATAGACAAATAAACAGATAGGAGAGATAAACATGGTTTCAAAAAGAGTTAAGGAAATTTGCCCATCACTTACTTTGGAGATTACAGCCAAAGCTAAGAAAATGAAGGCAGAAGGCATTTCAGTTATTGGTTTTGGTGCGGGTGAACCCGACTTTAATACCCCAGATTATATCAATAACGCGGCAAAAAAGGCTATAGATATTGGCTTTACAAAGTATACACCTGCGGCTGGCACAGTTGAGCTTAAAAAAGCAATATGTGATAAGTTTTTAAAGGATAATAATCTTGTATACGAACCAAGTCAAATAGTTGTTTCAAGTGGCGCAAAGAGTTCGCATTATCATGCGATTGCAGCCATCGTAGAAGATGGAGACGAAGTAATTTTACCTTCACCATATTGGCTTACTTATCCAGAACTTATAAAACTTTGCGGTGGCAAAGTAGTTTACGTAAAGGCTGACGAAAAGAGCGGATATAAAATGACAGCCGAGCAATTTAAAAATGCAATAACCAACAAGACAAAGTGCTTAATCCTTAATTCACCTAACAACCCAACAGGTGCCGTTTATTCTGAAGATGAAATAAAGGCAATTGCTAAAGTTTGTGAAGAAAACGGTCTATACGTAATTTCAGATGAAATATATGAAAAACTCGTTTATGCAGGAGAAAAGCACTACTCAATAGCGCAAGTTAGCGACTATATGAAAGAACATACTGTTATTGTTAATGGTATGAGTAAAACTTACGCTATGACAGGTTGGAGAATAGGTTACATAGCGGCACCGATGGATATTGCTAAAGCAGCTTCAAGTATGCAAAGCCATACAACAAGTAACGCATGTTCAATTTCTCAATATGCCTCAACCGAAGCGCTCGTTTCCCCAGAAGGTGAGAAGTTTATAGCAAACATGCAAAAGATTTTCGACGAAAGAAGAAGATTTATGGTTGACTATTTAAGAAAGGTTGATGGAATCGTTTGTATCGAGCCAAAGGGTGCATTTTACGTGTTTGTTGACGTTTCCGCTCTCTATGGCAAAAAGTTCCAAGATAAGGAAATTAACGGCTCTCTTGCTTTTGCTGATGCAGCGCTTGCAAAAGGCGTAGCGTTAATTCCTGGTGTAGCTTTTGGTGACGATAACTGTATTAGACTTTCATATGCGATTTCAATTGAAGATATTAAAGAAGGTCTTGATAGATTAACTGCATTTATTAAGGAATTAAAATAATAATCAAAATAAAAACAAAATATTTCCCCTTTTGTGGTAAAAATTTTAAAATACCTATTGTATTTTTGCAAAAAGTATTATAAAATATAGATACAAGATATTTTAACCACAGAGGGGGACTTTTTTATGAAAATTTTTTATGGTCCGAAAGGAACAGGTAAAACCAAAGCAATTATTGATTGTGCCAATAAAACGCTAGAAAGCGCTAAAGGGCACGTTATTTTTATCACAGATACGAAAAGGTATACCCACGATATAAACTATAACATTAGATTTATCGACGTTACTGATTTTGACGTTAAATGCTCAGGCGGATTCCGTGGATTTGTAAAAGGAATAGTTGCTGCAAACGGCGATAATGAATACGTTTACATAGACGGTATTGCGAGAATTACTAACAAACCATTAGAAGAACTTGGTAATTTATTTGAAGCAATGGGTAAATTAGAAGAAGCATATGGAGTAAAATTCGTTGTAACTTGCAGTGCAGCGAAAGAAGATTTACCAGATTTTGTATTAAAGTATGTTGATTAGTTGATTTTTATATATAAAATAGTGTAAAATATTAGTCGGAAATATATTTCCGACTAATTTTATTTAGAGGCAGTCATGAAATTTGTTAGCACAAGAGGAGTATCAGTTGCTCAATCGGCAGCGCATGCAATTGTAAAAGGTTTAGCAGACGATGGTGGATTATTTGTTCCTGAACGTTTTCCATCTTTAAAAGAATCGCTTAACGATATGCTTAATATGCCATATCCTAAAATTGCATCTCTTGTTATTCACTCTTTTTTAGAAGAATATGATTATGATGAAATGCTTAATGAGTGCGAAAAAGCGTATTCTTTATTTGACGACGGTGAGCCCGCCCCCGTTGTAAAACTTGATGATGGTTTGTTTGTTACCGAATTATTCCACGGCCCAACTCTTGCATTTAAAGACGTGGCGTTAACATTCTTATCATATCTTTTGAGACGCGGTTCAGATATAACAGGAATGAAAGACAAAATAATGATTTTAGTTGCAACGAGTGGTGATACAGGTAAGGCAGCTCTTGAAGGTTTCAAAGATAAAGAAGGAATAAGCATAATGGTCTTTTACCCAAGCGAAGGGGTAAGTGACATGCAAAAACTTCAAATGCAAACGCAAGAAGGCAAAAACGTAAAAGTATACGGGGTTAAAGGAAACTTTGACGATTGTCAAAACACCGTTAAAGAAATTTTTAATAGCAAGTCGGTTTGCCAGTCTTTGAAAGAATGCAATACTGTTTTATCAAGTGCAAACTCCATGAGTTTTGGCAGACTTGTTCCACAAATTTCATATTACTTTTCATCTTACTGTGACCTTGTTAACTCAGGGGATATTAAGATGGGCGATTTAGTAGACTTTGTTGTGCCAACGGGTAATTTTGGTGATATTTTAGCAGGGTATTACGCTAAACAAATGGGGCTTCCCGTAGGAAGGCTTGTTTGTGCGTCTAACTGTAATAACGTCTTAACTGAATTCTTTCAAAGCGGAACTTATGATAAAAATAGAGAATTCTTTAAAACAAATTCTCCATCAATGGATATTTTGATTTCAAGCAACTTAGAACGTCTTCTTTTTGAATTATCCAATAGAGATGCTAAACTTACTGCTGAAAGAATGGCAAGCCTTAAAGCTACGGGCAAGTATTCTTTGACCGATTTAGAGTTAAAACAAGCAGAAAAAGATTTCTTTGGTGGTTATGCGGACGAAGAGGAGTGTTTAGAAACAATTACCAATGTCTTTGATGATTTTGGTTACGTGTCTGATCCACACACAGCGGTGGCATTAAAAGTTTGTTTTGATTATAAAGAATTTTCTAAAACGAGTAATCCAACTGTTGTTTTATCTACGGCAAGTCCATATAAGTTTACTCAATCAGTATTAAAAGCGGTAAGTGGGAAAACCGTTAAGGATCCATTCGTATGCGCGCAAAAACTTTTGGAAGAAACTGCATTGCCGATTCCTAATCAAATTCTTTCATTGAAAGAAAAAGAGAGACGTTTTACTGAAACTATAAGTAAAGAGCAAGCGGTTGACGTGGTTTTACAGTTTGCTAAAGAAAACTAATTTCAATGTTTATTAAAGGTAACTAAGTTATTATGGAAGATAAGAAAATATTATTTAGTGCTATACAACCAAGCGGAATATTAACAATTGGCAACTATCTCGGCGCGATTAAGAATTTTAAGAAACTTCAAGATGATTATAATAGTATTTTTTCTTTGGCGGATTTGCATACTTTAACCGTTCGTCAAGATCCTGCTGTTTTAAGAAAGAATACTTATGAATTAGCGGCGTTGTATTTGGCATGTGGTATTGACGTAGAGAAGTCTATTCTTTTTGCGCAATCTCACGTTTCTGCGCATGCGGAACTTGCATGGATATTAAACACCTTTTGTTATCCAGGTGAATTGTCAAGAATGACTCAATTTAAGGATAAAAGCCGTAAACACGAAGACAATATAAATATGGGACTTATGGATTACCCAGTTTTAATGGCAGCAGATATTTTGTTGTATCAAACAGAACTTGTTCCAATCGGTGCTGACCAAAAGCAACACTTAGAACTTGCAAGAGACCTTGCTATTAGATTTAACAACATTTATGGCGACGTTTTTAAAGTTCCCGAAGGATATATAGGTAAGTCAGCTGCAAGAGTTATGAGTTTAGCTGATCCAACTAAGAAAATGAGTAAATCTGATGCAAACCTTAATGCATTTATCTCTATGGACGACGATAAGGACACAATCATCAGAAAGTTTAAAAGGGCAGTAACTGATAGTGACAACAAAATTATAGTTTCACCCGAAAAACCTGGTATTTCAAATCTTCTTACAATTTATTGCGCTTTTACTGAAAAATCTTTCGAACAAGCGGAACAAGAATTTGATGGAAAGGGTTATGGTGACTTTAAGATTGCCGTAGGTCAAGCGGTTGCTGATGTTGTTGATCCAATTCGTGAAGAAAAGAATAAAATTTTAGCCGATAAAGCATATCTTGATTCAGTATTGAATATGGGAGCTGAAATGGCTGAAAGATTGGCATATAGAACGCTTTCTAAGGTTTACAAAAAAGTTGGACTTGTTCCGAGAAAAAGGGTATAGTAATGTTCGGTTATGTTAAAACTGACTTTCCAAATATGTATATGAAAGACAATATTTTATACAAAGCTATGTATTGTGGCCTTTGTAAGGGTATTGGTAGAACATGTGGACAAAAAGGCAGATTTTTGCTTAGCTACGATTTAACTTTTTTGTCACTTTTTCTTCATAATATATTGGATAAGGACGTTAAAATTGAAAAACAAAGGTGTGTTGTGCATCATATTGTTAAACGCCCTGTTGCAATTCCTGATGAACTTACCGAAAGGATAGCTGCTCTTAACGTTATTTTGGCTTATCATAAACTTAACGACGACGTTTTAGATAACGTAAAATGAAGAATAAAAAGAAGCCTTTTTAAGAGTTCGTATAAAAAAGCAAAGAGAAAAGAACCCATTTTAGAACAAATAGTAGATTCTTGGTATAAAAAGCTTTTAGAATACGAAAAGAAAAATACTGATAGTATCGACATGGCTTCCGATCCTTTTGGACAGATGATCGCTCAAATTGTAAAAGAAATAGTGGGCGATGTTTATAGCGAAGATTTATATTTATTATCATATAATCTTGGTAAATGGATATACTTAATTGACGCTTTAGACGATTTTGATAAAGATATAAAAAAGCAAAACTATAACGTTTTTGTTAATTCCTTTAAAGATGTAAAAACAAAAGAGGAATTTATTAAAATTCATATAAAGGAAATACTTGAAATTTTTACACAAGTTTTGATGATCATTGAACA
>JAFVWA010000002.1 GCA_017501885.1 Clostridia bacterium
GTGGGATTTTGGGCGGTTTTGGGTGGGTTTGGGGGCGGTTTTGGGTGGGATTTTGGGTGGTTTTGGGTGGGTTCTGGGGTGGTTTTGGGTGGGATTTTGGGTGGTTTTGGGTGGGTTCTGGGGTGGTTTTTCGTGTTCGTGATACTTACGCGGTAGCATGTAATTTCGGGTGGTGGGTGGGGTTGGGTGGGTCTGGAGTGGTGTTCCCGATATAGTAACGCGGTAGCAAGTTTTTTCGGGTGGTGGGTGGGGTTCGGGGGCATTTTGGGCGGTTTTTCGTATTCCGTTGATTTCGTGGGTCTTGTTTTCGATTCTATACTTGGGTGTGTAATTTCGACCCCCGTAATACTTAACGGGGGTTAATTTTACATGTGATGCCTACTATACACGTGACGCCTACTATACACGTGACGGATGTCAATAAGGGTGGGACGCCCCGGTCGCCCGTAAGGGCGAAAAAGGCGGCACACCTTGTGCCCGAGGAAGGCGATAGCCGCCCCAATGGGCACCCGGGGCGATGGGTGGGGCGGCAAAGCGCAAGCGAGCCGGTGGAGGAGCCGTAAAGGCGACGTAAAAATACTCACTATGTGCAATACAAAAGGAGAGCGGCTCGACACCGCTCTCCTTTTGGGGTTTATAGGCATTGCCAAAAACACTATTTATAGAGGATCTTCCGTGGCCGGTTCTACCTCCATGCCGGTCGCTACCTGGGGCTCGTCCTTTTTCGTCCCACATAACTCAGTTTTGTCACAATTAACGGAAAGGTCAATTTTTCCGTTGAAAACATCGACGGAAAGGTCGCCAATTACGCATATATTCGTACCCTTGACGAGGTATGGGAACAATTTTTCGCGATAGTTGCTAATGCAGTTGAACCATAGCGGTTGGTTGTTGGATTGATTGACTGCGACACTGAATGTCATGATACTACGTCCGTCGGACGTTTGGCGAACTACGGCATTCTGGCCGAGGTTGCCGATGATAGTAATCTCTTTCATTGTTGAAAAGTTGTTAAAAAAGTGTTACGACTATATACCGACTATGAGACCGTCCATTGACACAATAATCTCTCTATTTCGGTACAATGTTATCAAGTTCCAGGCATATGCCTTGGCACGATAGTAATTCCGGGTGCGATAGACGCTCCGTCCATCCATCCAAACGATATACAATCCATTCATCTTAGTAACTATTTGTGTATAGGTTTTTCCCATTCATTGATTTTGCGCCCCATCCACTCGCCAAGGTCGCAAGCACCGGCGAGCATGTAGGCAAAATTTTGTGCTTCCTCGCCATGTTCCCAGACCTCTGCGCCGCGATATTTGTCAGCAAGTTGGTACAAGGCTTTTATAATAATCTTCTCGGAACGAGTAGAGCCGGTCACATTCCGAATAACTCCGCGGTCGTAGGCTGCATGATCGTCGAACAACAAGACCCTCGGCTCTCTGGTTATATTCTTCTGTCGCATGGGCAACTTGACGAATGCAAACAACTTACGCTCAAAGGTGTGGAAGATCTTCGCAAGGTCGGAATCTTCGCGGGTGTTATCTGAGCCGATTGTGATTTTCTCGCCGGTGCTCTTATCCTTAAACTGCATGCCCTTGGCCTTGATAGACACCTCCAACCTCCAGACCTTACGCTGATTTAGTCCGTACCTGTTCCATACGTCACGTATCCAAGGTTTGTCGCCCTCGGTCAGTAGTTCGAACGACTTGTTGTACAAATAGACGCGTACGTCGCTCGCATGAGTACCAAACGAAAGGCCGTTGTACATTACTCCGTATTCGTCATGATTCTTTTCCGGGTTTACTCCCTTACCATGGTTGAAATACATTGCACCAAGTCCTCGGCCTACGTGGCGTAGTTTCTTCGCGGCAAAATCCTCTATCAGCTGCCGAGGGTCATACGTCGCAAACTGATTAAAGTCGGCACATATATCAATACGGCTGATACTCTTGAACGTGAAATGGTTCTGCTTAAGGAAGAGGTCGCACAACTCCCAAAAATCGGGAGTATACAGCGCGCGGTTGACGAAACGCACGATGATAGCGTCCATGTGGATTACCGGCGAGTAGGGTACACTCTGCACCTCTGCGAACTCGTCACGACCTCCTTCCTCGTTCGGTTTCGAGACCTTATGTATCCGCGAGAATTGGCGCGAGCCGTAGGGTAGTAGTTCGTACCGCCAATCGTAGTTGTCGTCGAGTGTTCCGTCATTACGCGCAACGGCTGGAACCCAACGCTCGATTTCGGGCTTTGGCTCTTCCTCAGTACGCGGTCTGTCATATAGGCAGAACAACGCTAACCAGTCTATCGATAGGCAATAGGTCATAACTCCTGCAGGATGTCAAAAACGACAACATTCATGAATGGCCGTCGATATCTATAACCGGCGCTGGATGTCGTATAATAGGCTCATCAACGCACGTTGAAACGTATCAAATTGAAAGCCGTCATACACGTTACGCCCTTGGTAGATCATATAACAATAACCACGGACACGTTCTACACGCTTAATAGACCATCGCTCGTCCTCGATACGTATTGTTGCTATTACACTATTCATATACCTATAATTTAGTTGCACGTATGTCTTTTTCCATAGGTCGCCCCAGAACCTCGCACCATTCACCAACACCTGCGGCGATAGCGTCGGGTCTGCAGCATGCTCTAACGTAAACTCGGCCAAGGCACTTATTCCCCCGCCAAAATGCTACTTTCCATGTACAATATATCATATTATAACCATTCTATATATACCGCGATGAATGCCGGCATTCGGCGGTATTTGATTTTACATTTGCAAGTCTCCATAAGGCAGTATTGAACGTAATCCTCGGGAGCACTTGCGCCGGTCTTACTGAATATCTCGTCAATAGTGCAGCGCTCTGGGTTCGCTACGTCCGTCCATCCTACCGGCGAACGTCGGAATTCGTAGTACCTGGTTCTATCTGCGCGCTCTTTCAAATAGCGCCTTTTCTCGTTCCAATCCATAACTATCTATAATGATCACTACCAAAATCCTGTACACAATAGCCGCAAGTAAAATCTACAAATATAGGTTTTCTTCCGATGTCTGTATAACTCTTCTTAACGTCGTCGATAGTCCAACTATCGGGGCACGAATTAATGTACGTCTCCGTACAATTATCCTCCAAGCAAAGGACGTGAGCAACATATAACTGCATAAGGCTTATGATAATTTAAGGTGTAACAATGCAGGACGGCCGGTGGCGTCCATTATACGATTCATTAGCTGCAATGCGTCCGACTCGGGAAATACCAGCGCGTCGGTATCTTCGCCGGATTCGGATAACCAAAGCGTCTCCTTTGCGCGGGGAGATGTCCACACTAACGACTTTACATAAGTGTGCGTGTCTAATAGAAAAATTGAAAAACTCATAGGTTGTAATGTTAAAAAATTAAACAAAATTGTATATAAATTTGGTAGTATCAATTTTTTTGTGTACCTTTGCAGCCGGTTTCATTCTCGTTAGTTATGTTAAGTAGCGCTAATCGGAGTTATGTTACCGCTTCATAGGTTGTTATAAATAAGTAGTAAAAAGAGCGGGAGCCGGCTGCGTAAACGGATTTATGAATGCAGTCGGCTCCCTTTTTCGCGACACTTCGCGTATGTGTTTTTTCGGGGGATATTCCTCGCGGGTCGTACCCCTACGTTGCCCGCTACGCTTACCCCCGAAATAGGGTCTATCATGTCATTGTTCCGTTTACGAGTGCAAAGGTACGGCTTTTATCTGACATATGCAAATTTTCGGACGAAAAAATGCATGTCAAGGTCTTCTTTAGAAAAAAATAAAATAAGGAGAGGTGCCCAAAGGACACCCCTCCAAACGTAGCTGCTATCTCGATGAGCCTTACGCTTGCTTCGTGCAAGCAGCGGTGATGAAATTGATGCTGAATCCACCACCATCACGGATACCCTGCATAGCGCGTACAATAGTCGGTGCAATGGTGTTGCACACCTGCATCAACGTACCGTCAACCTCAACCTCGTTGGGGTTACCCATGAATACTCGGTCGTCGCCTTCAAGCGACGGATCGCTTGGGTCAGTATAACCCACGGGGAGGGTAGCACTAACTGTGGAAACGGACAACCCGAGCACGTTCAGTTGCGGGTACTCGACGATAACGTCGTGGAACGTAGCACCCTCGAAAGGTGCAATACCCTTCTGCCCGTTGAGATAGTAATAAATACCCTCAACGCTTAGCTGTACCCAGAACTTAACGAGAAGCTCTTTCGGGTATGCGCTGACGATACTTGTACCACCTGCAGGGATAGGAGTAATCAAATACGGGTTGCCGATGAACAGAGCGCCGAGACTGGTTCCCGAGAACGCAAAATGCTGCTTGTTCTTGAGACCCGTCTTGATGATACTCATCAACCAGCGCTTAAACGACCAACCCTCTGGAGCGGTCTGCGCATAACGTTCTTGAAGACCAGCCAGAACGGAGAGGTCTTTCATGAGAATGTTAGCGATAACCGAAGACGCAGCGAGGATTGCGTTCTGTGTACGGAACGCGTTCGACAACTTAACGGCCGATTTCGTCTTTACGGCGAAATAGGTCTTTCCGTCCTTGGAACGGCGAGCGCCAATAAAGCGCGGGGTGTAGTTCTTTGCATACTGGCGACCATCCGGCGCATCCCATGCGGGGTTGTCGTTATCAGCATACAAAAGCGATTGCTTACCGGAGAGATTGCCACGCATGGCTTCAACCGGTGCGATAAATTCAATACGTCGCATAATACTGAAAGATATTTAACTGTTTAACATATAGGTATACGGCGCGACTACTTTTTCGTGCCGTCATACGATTCGATAGTCTTGGTGTGGATCACAACGGATGTATCTCCACGCTGGAGATACTGCGATTCGTTAGAAATCACTCGGGTGACGTTACAGGACGAGAGTCCAACGGCCGCACCTATGGCCGTGAGTGCCGCGATAGTCGCAGCGATTAGCACTTGGCAAATAGTTTTCATATGCGTGTATGTGGTTTAATAGGTGTACAACTGCACTACTCTTATCGAGAAATGCGCTGCAAAGGTACAAAAATATCCGGAATCATGCAAATTTTGCAAAAAACCCGCCAAAAGTTTGCAAGTTTTTTAATTTTTTTGTACTTTTGCAGCACGTAAGCCGAAGATGAGCCGAAACTAACCCAAAATGTAACTCAAAATAGTATGAAACGTAACCTTTTGCCACCCATGGTGGCGATTTCAATGACAAAAAGTCAATTTTGTTTCTCAACGGGGTTGTCTCCGTACAAACTCCGCCAGATTCTCACGTCCGATCCAAAGCGCTGGGAGCGCCTTGGCTACCGCAAGTGGGACAAAATGCTCATGCCGTCGGTGGTGCGCGAGTTGCTCGCGCTTACCGGGCTGCGCATAGATCTCGACTACTACACTCAGTATGTAGCTGCGCAAAGGGGTGTCTACATGCAGCATTCCGACCAGCAGTAAACCTATCTTAGCCCCTCTCTACTCCGCACCCGCACGTACTCCCGCGCGGGTCTCCCCGCGCAACCATATACCTAAATCTTTTACTATGAAAAAAAAGAGAATGGCCGCAGGAGCAGACCGCCGCCTAACTGTCAAAAGGTGCGCGGGCTCGTGGTGAGAGACCGCGCCTATACCGGCACGCGATTACGTGAGCCGGTATTCTCCCGCGGCTCGTGGTGAGAGCCGCGGCTGTGGCCGACATAGTAACGCGGTAGCCGCATAAGTTCGGGGCGCTCGGGGTGAGAGCGCCCCGTGTTGTGGCCGACATAGTAACGCGGTAGCCGCATAAGTTCGGGGCGCTCGGGGTGAGAGCGCCCCGTGTTGTGGCCGACATAGTAACGCGGTAGCCGCATATGTTCGGGGCGGTCGTGGTGAGACCGCCCCGTTCCTCCACTCGGCACGGGGTTCGGGGTTCGTCTGGGCGAACGCTTTTGGGGTTCTCTCTCGGGGTGGGGCGCCTATTTTCCCGCCACCGGACATAACCGACGTTATGATATGACGGGCATGGTCACCCATGGCCGGCGAAGCATAACACCGCGTTATGTAAAATATGGCGCATGGGTCCCACCCCGAGAGAGAACCCCAAAAGCGGCGATTTATCGCCTCGCCCACGAACCCCGAACCCCGTGCCGCAATAGAGCGCGGTAGCAACATATGTTTATTGGGATGGGGTGGGTTCTTGCTATGAGGGGAGGTCGCGGGCGGTCGGGGCGCGCCGGATGGACGGCATCGAACGCCGGCCGGACGGACTGCAAATGACGATGTATTATTTTTTTTTTGGTGGTTGTTTTTTTTCTTTCTTGCCAGACCACACCCCGATGCGGGTTGGTAGCGTTTCCGCGTTAAGGCTCTTACCGGGCAGGCTCTCCCTTGGTCTTAACCTCACGGACACCCCGCAGGAGAATACGCGAAAAGGAGCGGGGGCGGTTGTTGGGTTGGTTCGCTCCCTTTCGCGGGTTTGTATGCGGTAGGTGTCGTATGTGAGGTTAAGACTAAGGGTTACGAGCCTATAGCACGGCAAGAGCCTTAACACGGGAACGCGTGCGGGAGGGTTGCGGGTTGTGATCTGGCAAGAAAAAGAAAAAAAAACAAGGGGGCGGGATAGGGGGGACGAGATATAGAGCGCGGTAGCAACAAATTTCCGCGGGGGATTCCGGCAACCGCTCCCCGCCGGAATCACCCGCGTCCAAACGCGGACGGCGACCTGGGCGAGCGAGGTCGAGCCCGCGGGAGCGCACGAACGCGACGGGAACCCGAGCGCAGAGGGCGGAACCGGACGCGAGGGCGCCGGAGCCGAAGGGAGGGAAAAGGGGAAAACCCGACGGGGCGACCCATGGGGGGAACCCCGCGCCGCCATGCGGGAAGGAGGGGGAGGAGCGGCGCGCGAGCCCCGAGGGCAGCGGCGGAGGAAAAAGCCCAACGGGACCGCGACCCATCGAACGGGGCGCGGGACCGTCTGCGCGGGCTTGGGGTGGTTTTGGGTGGGTTTGGGGGCGGTTTTGGGTGGGATTTTGGGCGGTTTTGGGTGGGTTTGGGGGCGGTTTTGGGTGGGATTTTGGGTGGTTTTGGGTGGGTTCTGGGGTGGTTTTGGGTGGGATTTTGGGTGGTTTTGGGTGGGTTCTGGGGTGGTTTTTCGTGTTCGTGATACTTACGCGGTAGCATGTAATTTCGGGTGGTGGGTGGGGTTGGGTGGGTCTGGAGTGGTGTTCCCGATATAGTAACGCGGTAGCAAGTTTTTTCGGGTGGTGGGTGGGGTTCGGGGGCATTTTGGGCGGTTTTTCGTATTCCGTTGATTTCGTGGGTCTTGTTTTCGATTCTATACTTGGGTGTGTAATTTCGACCCCCGTAATACTTAACGGGGGTTAATTTTACATGTGATGCCTACTATACACGTGACGCCTACTATACACGTGACGGATGTCAATAAGGGTGGGACGCCCCGGTCGCCCGTAAGGGCGAAAAAGGCGGCACACCTTGTGCCCGAGGAAGGCGATAGCCGCCCCAATGGGCACCCGGGGCGATGGGTGGGGCGGCAAAGCGCAAGCGAGCCGGTGGAGGAGCCGTAAAGGCGACGTAAAAATACTCACTATGTGCAATACAAAAGGAGAGCGGCTCGACACCGCTCTCCTTTTGGGGTTTATAGGCATTGCCAAAAACACTATTTATAGAGGATCTTCCGTGGCCGGTTCTACCTCCATGCCGGTCGCTACCTGGGGCTCGTCCTTTTTCGTCCCACATAACTCAGTTTTGTCACAATTAACGGAAAGGTCAATTTTTCCGTTGAAAACATCGACGGAAAGGTCGCCAATTACGCATATATTCGTACCCTTGACGAGGTATGGGAACAATTTTTCGCGATAGTTGCTAATGCAGTTGAACCATAGCGGTTGGTTGTTGGATTGATTGACTGCGACACTGAATGTCATGATACTACGTCCGTCGGACGTTTGGCGAACTACGGCATTCTGGCCGAGGTTGCCGATGATAGTAATCTCTTTCATTGTTGAAAAGTTGTTAAAAAAGTGTTACGACTATATACCGACTATGAGACCGTCCATTGACACAATAATCTCTCTATTTCGGTACAATGTTATCAAGTTCCAGGCATATGCCTTGGCACGATAGTAATTCCGGGTGCGATAGACGCTCCGTCCATCCATCCAAACGATATACAATCCATTCATCTTAGTAACTATTTGTGTATAGGTTTTTCCCATTCATTGATTTTGCGCCCCATCCACTCGCCAAGGTCGCAAGCACCGGCGAGCATGTAGGCAAAATTTTGTGCTTCCTCGCCATGTTCCCAGACCTCTGCGCCGCGATATTTGTCAGCAAGTTGGTACAAGGCTTTTATAATAATCTTCTCGGAACGAGTAGAGCCGGTCACATTCCGAATAACTCCGCGGTCGTAGGCTGCATGATCGTCGAACAACAAGACCCTCGGCTCTCTGGTTATATTCTTCTGTCGCATGGGCAACTTGACGAATGCAAACAACTTACGCTCAAAGGTGTGGAAGATCTTCGCAAGGTCGGAATCTTCGCGGGTGTTATCTGAGCCGATTGTGATTTTCTCGCCGGTGCTCTTATCCTTAAACTGCATGCCCTTGGCCTTGATAGACACCTCCAACCTCCAGACCTTACGCTGATTTAGTCCGTACCTGTTCCATACGTCACGTATCCAAGGTTTGTCGCCCTCGGTCAGTAGTTCGAACGACTTGTTGTACAAATAGACGCGTACGTCGCTCGCATGAGTACCAAACGAAAGGCCGTTGTACATTACTCCGTATTCGTCATGATTCTTTTCCGGGTTTACTCCCTTACCATGGTTGAAATACATTGCACCAAGTCCTCGGCCTACGTGGCGTAGTTTCTTCGCGGCAAAATCCTCTATCAGCTGCCGAGGGTCATACGTCGCAAACTGATTAAAGTCGGCACATATATCAATACGGCTGATACTCTTGAACGTGAAATGGTTCTGCTTAAGGAAGAGGTCGCACAACTCCCAAAAATCGGGAGTATACAGCGCGCGGTTGACGAAACGCACGATGATAGCGTCCATGTGGATTACCGGCGAGTAGGGTACACTCTGCACCTCTGCGAACTCGTCACGACCTCCTTCCTCGTTCGGTTTCGAGACCTTATGTATCCGCGAGAATTGGCGCGAGCCGTAGGGTAGTAGTTCGTACCGCCAATCGTAGTTGTCGTCGAGTGTTCCGTCATTACGCGCAACGGCTGGAACCCAACGCTCGATTTCGGGCTTTGGCTCTTCCTCAGTACGCGGTCTGTCATATAGGCAGAACAACGCTAACCAGTCTATCGATAGGCAATAGGTCATAACTCCTGCAGGATGTCAAAAACGACAACATTCATGAATGGCCGTCGATATCTATAACCGGCGCTGGATGTCGTATAATAGGCTCATCAACGCACGTTGAAACGTATCAAATTGAAAGCCGTCATACACGTTACGCCCTTGGTAGATCATATAACAATAACCACGGACACGTTCTACACGCTTAATAGACCATCGCTCGTCCTCGATACGTATTGTTGCTATTACACTATTCATATACCTATAATTTAGTTGCACGTATGTCTTTTTCCATAGGTCGCCCCAGAACCTCGCACCATTCACCAACACCTGCGGCGATAGCGTCGGGTCTGCAGCATGCTCTAACGTAAACTCGGCCAAGGCACTTATTCCCCCGCCAAAATGCTACTTTCCATGTACAATATATCATATTATAACCATTCTATATATACCGCGATGAATGCCGGCATTCGGCGGTATTTGATTTTACATTTGCAAGTCTCCATAAGGCAGTATTGAACGTAATCCTCGGGAGCACTTGCGCCGGTCTTACTGAATATCTCGTCAATAGTGCAGCGCTCTGGGTTCGCTACGTCCGTCCATCCTACCGGCGAACGTCGGAATTCGTAGTACCTGGTTCTATCTGCGCGCTCTTTCAAATAGCGCCTTTTCTCGTTCCAATCCATAACTATCTATAATGATCACTACCAAAATCCTGTACACAATAGCCGCAAGTAAAATCTACAAATATAGGTTTTCTTCCGATGTCTGTATAACTCTTCTTAACGTCGTCGATAGTCCAACTATCGGGGCACGAATTAATGTACGTCTCCGTACAATTATCCTCCAAGCAAAGGACGTGAGCAACATATAACTGCATAAGGCTTATGATAATTTAAGGTGTAACAATGCAGGACGGCCGGTGGCGTCCATTATACGATTCATTAGCTGCAATGCGTCCGACTCGGGAAATACCAGCGCGTCGGTATCTTCGCCGGATTCGGATAACCAAAGCGTCTCCTTTGCGCGGGGAGATGTCCACACTAACGACTTTACATAAGTGTGCGTGTCTAATAGAAAAATTGAAAAACTCATAGGTTGTAATGTTAAAAAATTAAACA
>JAFVWA010000076.1 GCA_017501885.1 Clostridia bacterium
TATGCATTTTACAAAGATGCACGGACTTGGAAACGATTATTTATACGTATACGGAGAAGTCCCCGAAAATATAGAAGAATTGTCCGTCCGCCTTTCGGAAAGACATTTCGGCGCAGGTTCGGACGGGATGATATATATTTCGCCGTCAAGAATGGCCGACTTCAAAATGCGAATATTCAATGCAGATGGAAGCGAAGCAAAAATGTGTGGTAACGGAATCCGTTGTGTTGGAAAATACGTTTACGATAAAGGATACACGGATAAAACGTATTTAGAAATAGAAACGCTTTCTGGTATTAAAACGCTTCAACTTCACGTAATATGCGGAAAAGTAAAGCAGGTATCCGTTGATATGGGCAAAACCGAATGCTTTGAAGATATGAGCGTTATTGTAGACGGAAAACAAATTGCGTTGACTCCCGTATCAGTTGGAAATCCACACGCTGTTATATTTGTTGACAATGCGGGAAAAGAGCCTATAACCGTTATAGGACCGATCATTGAGCACGATAAAAATTTCCCCGAAGGCGTAAACGTTGAATTTGTACAGGTGCTTAACGAAAACACTTTGCGTATGCGTGTTTGGGAACGCGGTAGCGGCGTAACGATGGCTTGCGGAACCGGTGCATGTGCCTCGGTTTCAGCCGCTGTTAAAAAAGGATACGTGAAAATGAATGAATTTGTGACCGTAAAACTTGACGGCGGAGACTTAAAAATTAAAGTGAATGAAGACGGTTCGGTTATAATGAACGGTCCTGCTGAATTTGTTTATGAAGGAGATACGATAGAATGATTCCAAATAAAAATTACAACAACTTAAAGGACAGTTATTTGTTTTTCGGTATTGCACAAAAGACAAAGAAGTATTTAGCGGAGCATCCTGATAAAAAATTATTGAGACTCGGTATAGGAGACGTTTCTTTACCCCTTGCGCCCGCAGTAGTAAAAGCCTTGCATGAAGCGGTTGACGATCAGGCCACGAAGGAAAATTTTCACGGATATATGCCCGAATGCGGAGCACCGTTTTTGCGAGAAACGATTGCCAAATATTATAATGGGCGTGGCGTAGAGCTTGTTTCCGATGAGGTTTTCGTTTCAAGCGGCGCAAGCGATGAACTCGGAGATATTCTCGATTTGTTTGGTCGGGATAAGACTGTTATGATTTTAGAACCTGCATATCCCGCATACGTTGATGCAAATATAATTTGGGGAAACCGCATTATCCGTCTTGCGGCAGGTCAAGAAAACGGCTTTTTGCCTTTGCCATCCGAAATTCCGCAAGAAGAGGATATGTATCCTGATTTGATTTACATATGTTCACCCAATAACCCAACTGGCGCAACGTTTGATTATGCAGGATTGAAAGAATGGGTAGACTATGCAAATGCCGTTGGTGCAGTCATACTTTTTGATGCTGCATACGAAGCGTTTATTGAAGAAGATATTCCGCATAGTATTTTTGAAGTAGAAGACGCAAAAAAGTGTGCCATTGAAATCTGTTCGCTTTCAAAAACCGCAGGATTTACAGGTACGAGACTTGGATATACGGTGATACCTAAAGCGCTTGAAAGAGACGGAATGAACTTCAATGCTATGTGGGTAAGGAATAGGACGACAAAAACGAACGGTGTTTCATACATCATTCAAAAAGGCGGCGCTGCAGTATTCAGTGACGAAGGACAAAAACAAATACATGAAAATATTAACGTATATAAGCGGAATGCGAAGTGTATAATGTCGGCACTTGACGAACTTGGTATTTGGTATACCGGAGGTAAAAATGCTCCTTACGTATGGATGAAATGTCCTAATAACATGGGCAGTTGGGAATTCTTCGATTTGCTTTTAAACGAAATTCAAGTTGTAGGCACTCCGGGAGAAGGATTTGGTAAATGCGGAGAAGGATATTTTAGATTTTCTACGTTTGGAAGTATAGAGGATACCGAAGAAGCGGCAAGAAGATTAAAGGAGTTATTAGGTGATAAAAATGAGAAATTATAAAGATGAATTTGACAATAGAGTAACTTTTATAAAAAAAGTATTGACAAACAGCGGAGCAAAAGGAATTGTTTACGGTAATTCTGGCGGTAAGGATTCTGCACTTGTTGGAATTTTGTGTAAGGCTGCTTGTAAAAATACAATAGGAATTATTATGCCTTGTTCTTCTAAAAGGAATTATGAAGAAGATATGCAAGACGGGCTTGCACTTGCAAAACAGTATGATATAGAAACGCGAATTGTGGATTTAACTCCAGTGAGAGAACTGGAAATTAAGAGTATAAAAAACATTACTTCACTTAATTCCAATGCGTTTGCAAATATTGCGCCAAGGCTTCGTATGGCTACGCTTTATGCGATAGCGGCAAGTGAAAATAGGCTTGTGGCAGGGACGGGAAACAGGAGTGAGGCATACGTTGGATATTTTACGAAATGGGGAGATGGCGCACATGATTTTAATCCGATTTCCGATTTGACGGTTACGGAAATATACGAGTTTTTACACTATCTCAATGCACCGCAATGGATTATGCAAAAAGCACCATCGGCTGCGCTTTTCGATGGACAAACTGACGAAACGGAAATGGGCATAACTTATGCAGAAATTGATTCATACATAAACGGTGGAAACATTGGACCTGAAAAGAGTGAAATAATAAGAAAACTGCACGAGACAAGTACTCATAAGAGATGTCCAATTATTACGTTCGATAGTTTATAGTTGTAATATAAATGTATAAAGAAAGACAATATAACTATTGGGGTGTTCTGACTGCAATATATCTTACTTGGAGTTTCCTTACAAATCATTGGCATATCTCTTGGTTGGTCTATGCAATAGGCGGCGTTCTATTTCCTATCGTTATGATGTTGTGTAATTTAGTAGCGGATAAAGATAAAAAAGATTAAAATCAGTCCTCGCTCCGTAATGGAGCGAGGGCTATTTCATAGAAAAACATATTGAAAATCTGTCAAAACGCCTTGATTTATTCATAAAAATGTGCTATAATAACCCTTGCTAAACTAACTAAATAGAGTAAAGAACGAAAACAATTCTATTGTTACTACAAGGGGGTACTATACCCTTTTGGCGTTTCTACTTATGAATTTGATAAAAATGCAAATTCCACTTAGTAGATACGCAGAATTGTTTCTGTTCTATTTAAGGTTAGTTTAGCGACTCGGAGTTTGTGTTTTTTGTGCGTGGCTTCGGTCACGCACTTTTTAATTATGGAGGTATATTGTGCAAAACTTTGGAATGTCAATGCTATGGTTTTGGATTAGTTACATATTAGTTACTTGCGCAGGCATTGTCCATACCATAATCAATATTTACGTGCTTGGTATGAAGCCAATGGACGAGAACGGTATGGGCGAAGGCTACGAAAAAACAAAGCCGTGGCATCCGCTTTATAATATCATTCTGTTTTCGTTGTTCGGTTGGCTCTATATGAACGGTCTTACCGAGCCAACAATA
>JAFVWA010000077.1 GCA_017501885.1 Clostridia bacterium
GAAACAATTAGACTTCTTCGAGAGGAAGTTAAAACTACTAAGGAAAGTATGACGGCGGAACTGGCAGAGTGTAAAAAACACGCGCAAAACGCGGTAGAGATTGCGAAGATTGGCTTCGGCAATACCACAGAATTAGTTAAAAATGGTTACGCGAACGCCATTCAAAAGGTAGGTCAAAATGAAGAAAACAAAGAATCCGAAGAAAACTAAATTAATTTGGTTACAAATATTCTCTTTTATAGTTACTATTGCTCCATTAATTATAACCGTTGCTTGTAATTGGGAGCATTATACAAAAACAACCGGAGATATCGTAAGGCTTTCTATTGGCGGCTTCGTTGTGTTGTTTATACTTTTCTTAAAAGTTATTGGAAAATTGAAATGGCCGGAAAGAAAAGTTGTTAGTTACGGGATATGGTTTGCTCTTTGCATATTGTTAAATTCTGTAATTCAAGATTGTATACTCCTTGTCGGTATGGCTTGGCTTGGCGAAGTTTTGGACTTTCTGTTCTTCCAAACTCCTATTAAGAGATTGCGAGAAGAAATTCACATAGACAAAACGGCCGACGCCACTACGGAGAAAGTCGAAGAAGTTATTAAAAAATACATAGGAGATAAATAATTATGGAAAATAAAGTAAAAATGTTTTTTAAACAGAATATAGGTTATTTCATAATCGCGTTTGTGAGCCTTGTTTATATTGCTACCGGTATTCTAACAGTAGAAGAAACCGGCAAAACAATTCTTCAAATTATCGCAGATTCTGTGATTATCTTGTTTCTTGGTGTGTTTATTAATAGAGTTTTTGACTTGCAAGGTATATTAAACGGAAATCGCGAGAAAGAGGTTGTCGATACAGAAAAGGCTCATAGCGATATGGTTATAAAGATATCCCCTCATATTGAAAGACTCGACCCGTGGTGTAAAATCAAAAACGAGCAAGCGTTAAAAATTGCAAGAATTAAAATCCTTTCTCCTTCCGGGCTCAAATATGAAAAATGTTTTGACGAAGCCGGAGTTGGTTTAGGATACACTCCCGATATTTCAAAGAAAGACGATAAAATCGAGTGGAAAAAAGAAAAGTTAAAATTAAGGCTTTACAATAAAGCGCTTAATGTAAAGATAACAAATCTTAACTCAAACATCTTGACATCAGAAGGCGGACGCGAAGGCGACCCTAACTATTTAGGAAGAAGCAAGGCTCAATACGAAACAAAATCTAGCATAATAGATATTGTTTCAAGAATTGGAATCGCAATTATATTTGGATATTTTGGAGTGGACTTAATAAAAGATTTTAATTTTATTAATTTGATATGGCAATTATTCCAAGTATCGCTATTTTTAGTTATGGGTATTGTTAAACTTTATCAGTCTTTTATCTTTATTAAAGACGAATTTAGGGCAAGAATCCAAAAGAAAACAAACATCTTGCGAGAATTTTCAAATTTTGTTACAGCAAACCCTTCTCCTACGGAGGCGGAAATTTTAGTAACGATTAAACCTACGGAAGAAATTGTAGAAGAAAACGCGGAAGAAATTCCGGAAGAAAATCTTAATAAAGGAGATTTAAAAAATGACAATGCAGAATGAAGAAAATAAAAAAGTAGACTCCACCGGTTTTTTAGATTGGTATAAAATAAACTACGGCTCGGATTATGACGGTCAATCAAACTTGGTTAAAAGCGAAACAATGTCGGATAAAGACTATATGTTAGGCCGTAATATGTTAGAGAATTATCGTTCACAGCAAAGCATTAATACACAGCAGCAAAACGCAAACCAAGAGTTAATCGTTCAAAGAGATAAGGCGCAACAAAACGCTAGTATCTCTCTCGATAAACTTATGAAATATGTCGGCCAACA
>JAFVWA010000078.1 GCA_017501885.1 Clostridia bacterium
AAACTTTCACAGTAAAAAAACAATCCTATAAAAACACCTATCGGCATATAGAATCTAAATGAAGGGAAATTTAACAAATTAGCATATAAAACATAGAAAAGAATGGAAACAACAAAAAATAAAACGTCTAAAAAAAGACGAAATATTCTAAGTTGAAACACTTCTCTTAGAATAGAAAAAATGCTCCAAATAATGCCAATAAAAAACCCAAGTGCAACACAAAATATAAAAACAACAAGCTGCCCTTCGGAAACAAACACTATTTAAAAATCCTTTTTAACATTGAAGGTTTTTTATAATTATATTTTATTTCGTTAAAAGTCCCTTCTGCAATAAAATTTCCTTGTTCTTTCGCAAATGCAATTACTTTTAGGTTTTCCCCAAATATTTGCGCGCGACTGCCCCCTATAGTTAGTTTTAAGCATTGATCAGAAAAGAAATCAACAGAAGAAACCCCACTAATCGATAATCTTTTTCTTTGCTCTAAAATCAAAGTGCTTACACTATTAGTTTCCATAATTATCTCCTTTTACATAAATAGATATGCAAAAAAATAAAAAAATAAAACCGCCGAACAGTCGTTCGGCGGTAAAAACATTTTTAAGTTATTTTGTTATGGTTACTTTATTAAGCGCTCGTGGGCTATCAGGGTTATTACCAATAGCACAAGAAATCTTACATGCAAGCATTTGAGCAAAAATCGCAAAAGCAAACATCATAATTTCTTCAGGAACACCAAAAGGAATAAACGCATAATTACACTTTGCAAACTTACCTTTAAGAATCTCATCGTTTGTTACTAAAAGAACGGGAGCATTAAGACTAATCATCTTATCAATGCTCTTTATTTGGTCTGCACGCACTAAATTCTGCATTTCTTCACATCCGTTGTTTTTAGCCGCAAAAATAATAACAGGCGTAGCTTCGTTAACCATTGCCATAGGACCATGATAAAAATCACTTCCCGCATATCCTTTCATTTGAATATAGCAAGTTTCTTGTAATTTAAGCGAAGCTTCCAATGCGATAGCATACGTAATACCTCTTGAAAGAACAAAACCGCTTTGCATATCCTTGAACATCTCAGCATATTTTGTAGTTAACTCATCAATTTGTGGAATTATCCCCCTAATTTCGCCATCAAGGTGTTTTAGGTAAATTAAATCGTCCTTGTTATCAGACAACTCTCCTGCGAGCCACAACAACACGTATAATTGAGAACTAAAAGTCTTGGTTGCTGCAACACTTAACTCAGGCCCCGCCGAACAACAAAGATGGAATTTAGCCTCTTTAGCCATAGGACTATCCGCATCGTTTGTAACAGCAATAGTGATAGCGCCTTGTTCGTTGCCCTTTTTAATAACTTCTAAAACGTCGGCAGCCTTTCCGCTTTGCGAACAACCAATTACTATGCTGTTTGAATAGTTTATTTTACCATTATAAAGCGTTACAACACTAGGAGCAGACAAGCCAACCGTATAATTAGAGTTAACTTCCAAAGCATACTTAAAGAATATCAAAGCGTGATCACTCGTTCCTCTTGCCGCAGCTACAAAGTTCGTTGCTTTACCCGATTTAACGGCATCAACTAATTCGCGCATAACTTGTGCGTTTTTGCTTTGAATTTCGCCAAATATGTTTGGTGTTTGGTTAATTTCTTTCCACATTAATGTATCTTGATAATTCACAACAAATCTCCTTTGGCTTATTATCTCACTAATTGTCGAATTTGTCAATATCTTATTTTATTTCAGGCAAAGAAGCAGCCGCAATACTTTGACCAACTCTCTTATTAGATTCGTCAGGCATTGTAATGTTGATATCAGCAAATTCTGGGAATTCAGCACGCAATACTTCTTTTGCCTTTTCAACGATTATGCTACCACCTTCACCACTGGTAACTCTACCAAGTAAAAGAAGATGCTTAATTTGATAGAACTCCGAATAATAAGGAATAGCGTATCCCAAATATACACCGATATCTTCGTAAATTTGTCTTGCCATTGGGTCATTTTCAAGCATGAGTTTTTGAATTACTTTAAGTTTTTCTGCAGGAGAAGAACCTTCAGGGAACTTAAATCCAGCATTTTCAGCAAGTTTTATAACGCCATCTTGTGAGAAATACTTAACGCCACAACCATAGTCGCCACTCCATTCGTCAACCATTGCATTTTTATTAAAATCAACAGGAACGAAAGCAACTTCAGAAAGCCAACCGTTCAAAAGACCGTCTTTATTTATGTAGCCAACAGCTTCACTCGTTCCCATTGCGATACCTAAAACGCAGTTGTCTTTAAGGTCGATTGCACCAGCAAGAGCGGTAACGTCACCATCGTTTGCTACTTCGATAGGAGCACCAATTTCTTTCGCAATGTCCATATACATTGGTTGAACGTGTTCTTTATAGTCCTCCTTTGGAACTTTAAGGAAAAGTGAAGCAACCATAATTTTGTTATTAACGTAAACACCTGCACTTGAAACACCGATAGCGTCAACCCTTGGCATTTTGCTTGCAGCAGTCTTCATTGCTTCTAAAATTCCGTTATAGTGGTATCTATAGTCAGAGTTAGTTTTTGGGAACCAAACAACTTCTTCACTATAAACAACCTTTCCGTCAATAACAGCACTAACCTTACGATCACTTCCGCCAGCGTCAAAACCTATTCTGCATCCGTCGAGGTGTCCACCAATTTTAAGACTGCATTTTTTGGATTCGGGGAAAGAAGCAAAATCACTCTTGATAACTTCAAAAGGCTTTTCGTAAACCGTTTGCATAAAGTCTACGTCAAACGCCCTACCACCTTTATCCGTGTAATCTTGATAAATCTTTTCAAAAATATAATCGTCGCCAGCGATATAAATTTTATAACCGCCAACAACCCATAATATTGACTTGATAATACGTTCAACTATCTGATAGTTTTCTTCCTTCTTATCGTCAGCAGTAAAAATTTGAAGATCGTAAATATAGTTATAACCATCATTACGTTCAACACAAATTTTCAAAGGCTTGTTATCGGCTTGACTAACAGCCTTCTTGAATTCTGCAAGCTTAACGCTCATTGGATAAAAAGTTTTGTCATAAACAGGAACAAATTTCATAAAAATTACCCCACATAAGTATTTATACTTATATTATAAAATGACATACCATATAATTCAATTATAAAAAGTTAAAAACAATTTACACAAAAAGACTTTTTTCTATTGCAAATATTCAAAAAATGTAATATACTTAAATCATGAAAAAGAAAGAGCCGACTTTTATTAAGCAAACGCTTAAATCACAACTTAACATTTCGGCAGTTTATACCATACATTATTTTAAGTATGGTAAAAATTTTAGGTTTAAAGAAGAATCGCACAATTTTTTTGAACTTGTCTATCTTGATAGTGGACATGCCATTGCTCTTTCTAACGGAAAGAAAATAGATTTAGAGCAAGGTCAAGCAATCATACATAAACCAAACGAAAAACATACAATTTACACTAACGATAAATTTGCAAACTCTGCTATAATTTCCTTCGAGTGCAAAGATAAGGTCATGTATGAATTATGTGGAAAAATTCTTAACTTTGATAATGAGCAAAAATCACTTCTTAACAAGGTTATTAACGAAGCAAAATTAAGTTACACAGACCCCCTTAATGAACTAAATCTAACAAAAATGAATAAACGTGCCATTGCCCCATTCGGCGGTGACCAAATTATAAAAAACTGCACGGAACTATTATTCATTTCGTTACTTAGAAATCTTTATTCAGCAGATAATCAGTCCTCTCCTTCCGTTGGCGGATTACACAGTCCTCTCGTTCAAGATATTATGAATATGCTTAATGATAGAATCAACTCATGCGAGCCTGTAAGTTTAGAGGAAATCTCTTTTGGGGCTGGTTATAGCAAAAGTTACATAAAAACTAAATTCAAGCAAGAAACAGGCAAAAGCATACTTCAGTTTTTTATAGAAATGAAAATTGAACGCGCAAAAATGCTTTTAAGCCACGGCGATAAAACGGTAAATGAAGTTTCTGACAGTTTAGGTTTTAACTCTGTTCAATATTTTTGTAGACAATTTAAACTGCATACAGACATGACGCCTACCACATATGCAAATTCAATTAAAACCGATCATTTACTATAATATAAAAACGGCTCTTCTGAGCCGTTTTATTATTTTATATGTATTAAATTTATTTGATTAGAGCTGACGCACCTATAATTCCCGCATCATTACCAAGGCTTGCACATAAAATCTTTGTTTTCGGCGCACTTTTGTAGCCATAATCAAAACGTTCGCAATATTCTGTTACTTTGTCTGTAAGATATTTGCCTTGCAAACTTATCCCACCACCTAAAATAAACGCATCAGGACGGAAAACGTTTAAGAAACTCATTATACTTTCAGACAAATACATAACGTAGTCGTCCACAACTTTTTGTGCAGTTTTATCTCCATTTTTCGCACATTCGAAAGCTGTCTTTCCACTCACTTTTTCAATATTTCCCTCGCAGTATCGCCACATAGCTGAATCCTTATCGCTTAACATTGCCCTTTTTGTTTGTTTAATCAAAGCAGTTGCCGAAACAAAAGTTTCCACACAACCACGTCTTCCGCAAGTGCAAGGCTCGCCGTTTATATCAAGAACAATATGACCAAGTTCGCCCCCGCGACCATATCCACCATCATAAAGTTTTTTATCCAAAACCATTCCACCGCCTACGCCTGTTCCAAGCGTAAACATAAGACAATTATTATACTCTTTTGCAACGCCATAAGTAGCTTCCGCCAAGGCTGCAACACTTGCATCGTTTGCAATCTTTACAGGCACCTCAAAAACTTCTTGAATCTTTTTTACAAGCGGAACGTTTACCCAACCTAAATTTGGTAAAAAATCTACGATCCCCGTATCAGGCGAAACAGCACCTGGACATCCTACACCGATACCAGATATTTCTTTAATTGTCAATTGGTTGGAATCCAACAAAAAGTTTATTTGATTTAGTAGATTTTTAATACAAGCATCAGCATTAGGTGCAGTCTTTTCTCTACATTCTTTAATAATCTTACCATTATCATCAACAAGACCAGCTTTAATACTCATTCCTCCAATATCAACGCCAATTGTCCAGTCCATAAAAACTCCTTAACACATTTTTCTATGTTTTTTCATAT
>JAFVWA010000079.1 GCA_017501885.1 Clostridia bacterium
GTTAGGGGTGTTAACAAAGACCCTCAAGCATATAATATCGCTTGCGATATTGTAATTAATTCTAACATATTAAAAGAGAGTGGTTGTAATACGTCAAGTATTACGCTAAACAAATACGGCGAAAGCATGCACAAAACCCCAAAGGGGGACGAGGGGTGGGATTATACCGCCGAACAAGTTTATGAAATGCTTCCAAAACATAGCCCCAAAAACTCTAAAGGAAATAAATCGGGCAGTTCAAACGTGAAGGGCAAGTCTATTTGGGACGATCACGACAAATGGAAAAGCGCTGGGGAATTAACCCAAGAAGACCGTGATAAACTTGCCGAGTGGAATAAAAGATTGAAAGATGCTTGTAGGGCAATTGAAATTAGAGAGGCTTCATCAGGAATCGGGAGTATTCCACTTCTTGCCGAAAGAAGGCTTAAGGAACTCACTCAATCACAAATGGATTGGAGAGAGGTTCTTGCAGACTTTATAGATGAAGAAATTGGAGATTATTCATTCTCTCCACCCGACAAACGATATCCCGATAGTCCGTTTTATCTTCCTGATTACAATGAAGTGGTGGATATGGGCGTCAAAAACGTTTTGTTTATGATAGATACGTCGGGGTCTATGAGCGATAGTTTAGTAACCTTAGCATATTCAGAGATAAAAGGTGCAATAGATCAGTTTGACGGCAAACTTCAAGGGCTATTAGGCTTTTTTGAGTATAAAGTCGTTCCACCTGTCCCGTTTTATGACGAAAATTCGTTTATGGTTATTAAGCCGAAAGGTGGCGGCGGAACTAATTTTCATGCTATTTTTGATTACGTTAAAGAGCACATGAAAGACGAACTTCCGGTCAGTATAGTAATTTTAACCGACGGATACGCAGCCTTTCCACCCGAGTCGTCGGCAATGGGAATACCCGTTCTATGGATTATAAACAACGAACACGCAAACCCCCCGTGGGGCAAGGTCGCAAGAATAAAGCAAAATTAATAACTCAAAGAACGGATAGGAAAAAGCTATCCGTTCTTTTGTTTAAACTCCCCTTAATTGCAGAAAGTGTCAGCGATATTTTTATTGTGGGGTTGTTGTCTGCGTTTAATCTGCGCGCAGATATTGACAATGAGCGATTTTTGTGTAATAATACACGAAAAAAATAACTTTATCTAATGATAAGGAATGAGGAGATAGAGAATGAAAGCTATCATTTTTAATTCAGGGCTTGGAAACCGTATGGGGGACTTTACAAAGAACAACCATAAGTCAATGGCTCCACTCAAAAACGGAGAATCAATTTTCCATAGACAAATTCGTTTGTTGAGCGCAGAGGGTATTAAGGACTTTATAATTACTACCGGACCATTTGAAGATCAGTTAAAAGCTGTTGCGGCAGAATTCCCACAACTAAACTTTAGTTTTGTTCGCAACGATATTTATGACAAGACCAATTACATTTATTCTATGTATCTTGCGCGTGATTTGATTGATGACGACATGCTTTTCTTCCATGGAGATTTGGTGTTTAACCGTAAATTAATTCACGACGTTTTGGCTTGTGAAGACAAAAACACAGCTACGGTCAACTTTAAAAAGGCTTTGCCAGAAAAGGATTTTAAGGGAAGAATTAAAGACGGTAAAGTAGTGGAAGTGTCTATAAAGATATTTGACGAAGATTGTTTTGCGTTCCAACCTTTCTATAAGTTAGAAAAGGCAACGGCGTCTGCTTGGGTAGGAAAAGTTGTAGAGTTTATTCACAAGGGCGAAGACAAATGCTATGCAGAAAATGCACTTAACGAAATTTTCCCTGCACTAAACATACGCGCGTTCTCTTATGATGGATATTATATTGACGAAATAGACAACCTTGACGATCATGCGAGAGTTACTAACGATATTCTTGCTTTTGATGAAGCAGATTCAAAAATTTTTAACGATTAGTTTTGTTGGGGAGAGATATGAGTCAACCGCAAGAAAAAGCCACTTATGGATATAGTGGTCAAGAATATAGTAAATTTAAAAAATATGCGTGGTTAGTTCTATTAAGTTTTGGCTTTACTTATTTGTTCTTTTATAATGGTCGTCAAAACATAAATTTAGTTCTTCCGCTAATGAAAGAAGAGTTTTCTTCTAACCTTGGAACGATAGGCGTAGTATCGTCTGCATTGTTTTGGTGCTACGCTTTTGGACAATTAGTTAGCGGACGTTTAGGTTCTTATTTTGGATACAAAAAGTTAATGATGGCAGGCGTAATAGCGTCAGCTGTTCTTAATGTATTGATTTCATTTCAAAACAACCTTGTTGTTATAGCAATTCTTTGGGGACTAAACGGTTTCTGTCAAGCGATGGTTTGGTCAAACGGTGTGGGCGTTATCAATAAATGGTGGCCAAAGGACAAAAGAGGTTTTGCTTCGGGGCTCGCTACTGCATTTTCAGGGGTAGCGCAAGCGGTAACCTATTTAACCGTTAACTGGTGCTTGATTCTTAATCCCGAATGGGGTTGGCGTGCAGGCTTCCGTTTTCCAATTATTCCAATGGTGTTAATTCTTATTGCTTTTGTCGCTTTCTTCAAGGAAAAGCCTGAAGACGTAGGTTTGAAACCATTTGTTGAGTTGGATAATGTCGCTGACGAAAAGGCAAAACTTGCTGAACAAGAACTTTCTAAAAAGGGATTTTTCTATCCTTACAAACTTCTTTTTAGCGAACCAAAGGTAATTATTTTCTGCCTAATTTCTGCTATCGCAGGCATTGGACGATACGGACTTTTAACTTGGATTCCAACTTATTTTACCGAAGAACTAAATTTATCTTTGAAAAATGATATGTTTACTTACATTGTGTTGCCACTTGGCCAAGCTTGTGCGATGTTTGTTTTCCCATTCATAACTGACAAGATATTTAAAGGCAAGCGAGAACCCATGCTTATCTTAGCGTCCATTGTTGCTTGTTTGGGGCTTGTAACTTTCCCATTCTTCAAAACTCAGTTGCCTGCAACTATTATGTTGTTTGTGGTAGGTGTGTTTAGTATGGTAACGGGCGTTATATGGGCAATAGCCGGAGATATGGGTGGCCGTGCGCTTTCTTCAACAGTTGTTGGCGTTCTTGATTGGGCAGTATATATGGGCGCAGCCATTCAGGCTTCTGTATTTGGCTTTGTTAAAGAAAGCCTTGGTTGGAGTGCAATTTTTATTACCATCGGATGTCTTTACATTGTTTTGATGGTTTTAACACTTTTAGCCAGAAAGATGAAGATGAAAAAACTTTAATTAATAAACTTAGAAAGCAAAAAACACGCTTGATTCCAAGCGTGTTTTTTTGTTATGAATAAATTTTCAAACAAACTTAGCCCACTTAAATGCAAATTATATATATTAAAAGGTGCTATTGACTTTCTTTTAATAATTTGGTAATATATAAGTGGTATATGCTATCTTTTGGGAAAGATTTAAAAGCAAGAAGGGTGGAAGATTGTAGGATGCAAAGGACTTTAATAAACAAAACCGATCTAAAAGTTTCGAGATTGTGCATGGGCGGATGCCCTTTGGGTGGTTATGGTTGGGGACAAATTAATAAAAAGGACTTAATTAATGCAGTAAAAACCGCGGTAGACAGTGGAATAAATTTTTTTGATACGGCCGACACGTATGGGCTTGGCGAGAGTGAAAGAACTCTTGCGGAAGCTCTTGGCTCGAGGACTAAAGAGGTTATTATTTCAACTAAGTTTGGAGTGCGTATTGAAAATGGAAAAACTTTTTACGACAACTCTCGAGAATATTTATTCAAGGCGGTTGAAAGGAGTTTACATCGTTTAAATAGAGAATATATTGATTTGTATTTAGTTCATTATCGTGACGGTGTAACGCCACTTGGAGAAGTTGCGGAATCATTGGAGATTTTAAAGCAACAAGGGAAAATACGCTATTATGGATTATCTAATATCCATGAAAGCGACGAAAGTGAACTTGCTACGTTTGGAGAGAATAATCCATTCGTATCGTTTCAAGACGAATATAGTTTAGCCTGTAGAAAAAATGAAAAAGAGATGTTTGTTTTTAGAGACAAATATAAAATGACGCCATTAACCTGGGGTAGTTTAGGACAAGGTGTATTAAGTGGAAAATACGATATAAATTCTAAGTTTGAGTCAAATGATAGGCGTTCCCGTGATGTTTACGTAAACTTCCACGGAAAAAAACTACTCAAAAATTTAGAAATTGTAGAAAAATTAAAAGAAATTGCCAAAATAGTCGAAAAGCCTATTTCATCAGTAGCTATACGTTGGATTTTAGACTATTTAGAAAATTCAGTCGTTCTTGTCGGTGCTAAACACCCAAAACAAGTATTAGAAAATATTCAATCATTAGATTGGTACCTTACAAAGGAACAAGTGCAACTATTGGAAAAAATCTCAAAGGAGTAAATTTATGAATAGCGAGCAATTAGCTTGGCTTATAAGACGTCATGGTGTTGAAATGACACATATTTCGCACGGTAGTCATATTGGTTCAGTTTTATCCGTGGCAGATATAGTTGCTGTTTTGTATAATGACGTTGCAAATATTTCGCCGAAAAATTTAAATGATGAGAATCGTGATAGAGTTATTTTAAGCAAAGGACATGCAGGAGCAGCAATTTATGCCGCACTTGCGGAAAAAGGTTTTTTTGACAAGGCGGAATTAAAAACGCATTATGCGGACGGAAGTCGTTTTTCTGGTCACGTTTCACACAAGAATATACCTGGTGTAGAATTTTCAACAGGCTCTCTTGGACATGGCGGATGTGTTGCGGCAGGAATGGCTCTTAATGCAAAACTTGATAAAAAGCCTTATTATACATACGCTATATTGGGTGACGGAGAGTGTGACGAAGGTTCCGTTTGGGAAATGGCCTTATTCGCAAATCATTTTAAATTAAATCAACTTGTAATAATTATTGACCATAACAAAATGCAAAGCTTAGACTTTTGTGAAAAAACGCTTTCCCTTTCTCCTTTCGCTGAAAAATGGAAAGCTTTTGGATGGAATGTTTTTGATATTGACGGACACAGTCACGCTCAATTAAAGGAAGCTTTGGAAGAGGCAAAGAGAGTTGTTGATAAGCCGACGGTAATAATAGCAAACACCATAAAAGGAAAAGGCGTTTCGTTTATGGAACAGGACATATTGTGGCATTATCGCTTTCCACATGAGGGGGAGGAGTATGATGGAGCAGTTAAGGAATTGAATTTAGCACGTCCAAATGGAGTGCTTGATCCATACATGGAGGAAAGCAAATGAGAGACGCGTTTGTGAAAACCTTGCTGGAAATAGCAAAGAAGGATAAAAACGTTTATATTATCACGGGCGATCTTGGTTTTGATGTCTTAAAGCCGTTTTGGGAGTGTTTACCCGATCAAATAATTAACGCAGGTATAGCAGAGCAAAACATGACGTCAATTGCAGCAGGGCTTGCTAAACAAGGAAAAACGGTATTTACATATTCAATTGGGAACTTTTCAACACTAAGGTGTATTGAGCAAATACGTAATGATTGTGCTTATCATGGAGCAAACGTGAAAGTTGTTTGTGTCGGCGGAGGTTTTGTATATGGTCCACTTGGCATGAGTCATCACGCAACGGAAGATATTGCCATAATGCGAGCATTGCCAGACGTAACGGTGTTATCACCTGGAGATTTGGTTGAAGCTGAGCAAGCAACAAGAGCAATTTACGAACACCCAGGAACGTGTTACCTTCGTCTCGGTCGTGGTGGGGAAAAAAGGATTCATCAAAAAATAGAAAACTTTACTATTGGGAAGGCTATAAGAATAACAGAAGGAAAAAACGTAGTTATTTTTTCTACTGGTGCTATTTTTGATGAAGTGCAAGAAGCATATGAAATATTAAAAAAAGAAGGCTTAATGCCTACGATATATACTTTTCCAACGGTTAAGCCAATCGATAAAGAAACTATCTCTGCTTGCGCAAAGACGCATAAGACAATCTTGACGGTAGAGGAGCACAATTTAAGCGGTGGTTTTGGTTCTGCAGTTGCTGAAGTTTTGGCAGAGCTAGATGGAGAAAAGGCAAAACTAATCAGAATTGGCTTGGAGGATAAATATTCATCCATAGTAGGAAGTCAAAAATACCTAAGAAAACACTATTTAATGGACGCAAGTGTTATTGTCAAAAAAGTGAAAGAGAACTGGTAAAATGAAGATATGTTATATTACAGTCCTTGATAGGGTAATAAAATATTTTGTTAAACCACACGTTAATTCAGTATGCGAAGAAAATGAAGTAACGTGTATTTCAAATTTTACCGATGAAAAGTTTAGGGAAGAATTAGAGCAAGAAGCGAAGACAGTTGATATAAAAATAAGCCGAAACGTTAATCCTATTAATTTAATAAAAAGCATAATAAAACTTACTAAGTTTTTTAAGAAAGAAAAGTTTGATATTATTCAATACACAGGCCCGAGCACAAGCTTAATTTGTTCTATTGCGGGGAAACGAGCCAAGATTAAGAAAAGAGTTTATTGTCTTTGGGGGGTTAGATACGAAGGTTTTAACGGAATAAAACGCAGCATCTTTAAATTTTTAGAGAAGAAAACGTGTAAACTTTCAACGAATGTTATTTTTGATAGCGAAAGCAATAGAGATTTTTTGATCGGAGAGGGAGTTGTTGATTCTAATAAAACTCGCGTTATTTCCAAGGGTAGTGCTTGTGGAATAGATACAAACGTTTTTGATATAAACAAAAAAGAAGAATACAAAAAAACAGTTCGCGATAAGTATCAAATACCAAGCGAAGCCTTTGTTTTTGGTTATTTAGGGAGAGTGTCTCAGGAAAAAGGCATAAATGAGTTTTTGTATGCAATAAAACAAATAACGCAAGAAGATGAAAACGTATATGCGTTAATAGTTGGTTTTATTGAGAATGAAGTTGGATTAGACAAGCAATTGCTCGAATGGGCTAGAAACGAAAAAAGGGTTATTTTTACAGGAAGGCAGGATAATCCTGAAATGTTTTATGCTTCATTTAACATGTTTGTGTTCCCAAGTTACAGAGAGGGGTTTGGTGGTGGAGTAGTTCAAGCGGGAGCCCTGGCTGTTCCATCAATAGTGTCAGATATAGGACCTTTAAAAGAGAGTATTAGATATGGTGAATTAGGGCGATATTGCCGATTGAAAGATAGTGACTCATTGTTAGAAGAAATGAGAAATTTATATAAGGATAAAAACACTCTTGAGAAACTTGGACAAGACATGTTGAATTATGTTCAACAAAATTTTGACATGAAATTGTGGACACAAGAATACAAGCAATACTTGTTGGACATGGAATAAAAGACAAACAATAAGTGTGATAAAGAACGCTAAAAAGATGAAGATATTGGTATTTACCGTAACGGCATGGAATAGTAAAGTCGGTGCCAACACGTGGGAAACTTTATTAGAGCAATATGGAAGTGAAAACGTTGCGAACGTTTGTATTCGTGACGAAATTCCTGATAGTAAAGTTTGTTCAAAATATTTTGCAATTTCTGAAAATAAAATCATAAAAAGCATTTTTAACAGAAGGATAAAGACAGGCAAAGAAATTCTTGCAGGAAACGTCAATATTGAGAGTGAAGAGGATTTAGCTCTTCATGATCAGCTTTATGCCAAATACAGAAAAAAGCGTTCATATTTTTACCTTATGGCGAGAGAACTCGTATGGAAGTTGGGTAAATGGCGGACAAAAGAATTTGATAACTTTTTAGATGAATTTAAACCGGACGTAATATTACATTCGATGGAAGGATATATCCATTTGAATAGAATAATTAATTATGCGATTAAAAGAACTAAAGCAAAAGCGGTTGGCTATATTTGGGATGATAATTTTTCGTATAAGCAGTCATCGTCGTTAGGTTTTAAAATATATAGGTTTTTCCAACGTAAATCACTAAAACGATTGGCAAAGAAAACGCAAGCATTTTTTGCCATTTCTTCAAAAACAAAGGTAGAAGCAGATAAGTTTTTTGGGATAAACAGCACCGTTGTAACAAAGCCAATTGATGAGGTTTTATTGCCAACCGATTATACAAAAGTTGATTTTCCGTTAAAGTTTATTTATACTGGAAATTTATTGATTGGTAGGGACAGGTCGTTACTAAAAATAAATAACTGTTTAAATCAGATCCCAGAAGCCAAGGATAAAGTAAAAATAGAAGTTTACACGCAGACTAAGCTAGATGAAAATATGATAAAAATGTTGGAAGGCGATTTTTGTCAAGTAAATCCTGCTGTTCCACAAGAAGAAGCATTGCAAAAACAAAAAGAGGCAGACGTATTACTTTTTCTTGAGGACATTGATGGAAAGGATGCAAAAACTGCCAGACTTTCTTTTTCAACAAAGATTACAGATTATTTATCGTGTGGGAAGTGTATATTTGCTGTGGGATGTTTAGATACTGCACCAATGCAATATTTTAAAGAAAACGATATAGCTCTTGTGGCAGGCAAAGAGAATGAAATAAAGGAAAATTTTAGGATTGTATTACAAGAGACTAAATCTTTAAATAAATACGCCGACAACGTTTATGTCGTGGCAAAGGATAAACACAACAAAGAAAAAATATTACAGATCGTTCGTCAAACTTTAGACAACGTTGTCTCAAAAACTAAATAAACGTTAACGCGTTTGATGTGATAACAATGTCATAAATGTGGGGCGTTAAAGGAAAATTAAAGTTGCAAGATTTGTTCTTGCAACTTTTTTTGTTGCCTACGTGTTTTTAGTGAGTTTTTCGTAGCCCCGCGTGATATAATGCGCTTACTCAACTTGCAAAAGTAAAATCTATGTAAAATTTACCAAAAAAATTTTCCCAAAAATGTTTTATTGGTGCTTTTTTGGGACAATGAAAGATGTATTATGAAATCGTAAAAAACACAAGAGGTGAAAAATATGAACGAAAACACAAACAACGTAGTAGCTTTAAGCGAAATCGAAAAAGACTTTGATCCAATCATCGGTTACAAGTCGATAAAGAGTGAAATGCTTAAAATTTGCGACATAATGAGAAATAGCGAATTTTATTCAAAACTCGGCGTTTCTGTTCCAAACGGGCTTTTACTTTTGGGTGAACCCGGTCTTGGTAAAACCTTAATGTCAAGTTGCTTCATAAAGGCGAGTGGAAGAAAGGCATTTATTTGTAGGAAAGACAAGCCGGACGGCGACTTTGTTAAGCACATAAAAAACACTTTTGACGAAGCGGTAAAAAATGCGCCGTCAATAGTTCTTCTCGACGACATGGATAAGTTTGCAAACGGCGACGAGTATCATAAAAACAGCGAAGAATTTGTAACTGTTCAGTCTTGCATTGACGACGTAAAAAATAGGGACGTTTTCGTGCTTGCGACAATTAATGAAAAAGACGCTATTCCGAAATCTCTTCTCCGTGCAGGCAGATTTGACAACCGCATAACGGTTAGCGCGCCAAGGGGCGAAGATGCTGAACAAATTGTAGAGCATTATATAAAAAGAAAGAAGTTTGTATCCGACGTAGACGTTAAAACGGTAACAAGGCTTTTAAACGGTGCTTCGTGCGCAGAACTTGAGACGGTTATAAATCAAGCAGGTATATACGCAGGATTTTCAAGAAAAGAAAAAATCGAGATGGAAGACATCGTTAAAGCGTGTTTAAGAATTATCTATAAAGCGCCCGAAAAAGAGCAAGCGCATTCGTCTGAAATATTAAAAAGGGTTGCCTATCACGAAGCGGGGCATGCTGTTGTAGCCGAGATTTTAGAGCCAGGTTCCGTAAACTTCGTGTCGGTGCGTTCGCATGTTGGGGAAACGGGTGGCTTTACCAACTGTTACCAACCCGAAGAATACTGGTTTAAGAAAGAATACATGGAAAATCGAGTTACCGCGATTCTCGGTGGTAAGGCAGCAACGGAAATTTGTTTTGGCGAAACGGACGTGGGCGCAAACAACGATCTAAACAGAGCCTATGACATAGTTGAAAGATTCGTTGATCACTACTGCTCAAACGGTTTCGACAGATGGATTTATGACCACACCCCTTCTAACGAATTAAGGGAAAGAAAAGGAATGCACATGTCCGTTGAAATGGAAAACTTCTACAAAAAAGCAAAGAAGATTATAGTGGATAACCGTGAGTTCTTAGACAAGCTTGCAGCCGCCCTTATGAACAAAGACATTTTAACGAGCATGGAAATTGAAACAATAAAGGCTACCTGTAATAAGGTAGCCTAAACGAAAAAACGTAATGGGTGTGCTTATGGAAGAACGTATTTATGAGCTTAAAGAAAACGGAAATTATATAAAATGGCGCACAGATGCTATTGACGGCAATAAAAATCCGTGCGGAACACTAATAAACTACATTAGTAAGACTTCTAAAACAATAGTTATTCCCCAAGGTGTAACAAAAATTGAGCCTTACTGCTTTTCGTTAGTAGAAAAGGAAGGCGAATTTGAATACGAGCCTTCTTTGGTTGATGAAATTTTTATTCCACAATCAGTAGTTGAAATTGAAGACGGGGCGTTTGGGTGCGTGGACGTTAAGATTAAGGTGGACGATAAAAACAAGCATTTTTGCGTGCGTTCTAATGTTTTGCTTGATAAGGATAATTCACGGGCAATTGCTTATAGCGATGTAAAAAACTGTTTTAGGTGTATTGTCCCAGACGGGGTGAGAAAAATTTGTTCGGAATGTTTTTCTGGTGCATTTGTAGACGTTGAACTACCCGAAAGCGTCAATGAAATTTGCCAAGATGCTTTTAGTGAACACATGGGAACGCTACTTATTCCACAATCGGAAATCAAGATTCATAGTAAAACCTTCGGCGACTTAAAAAAGAAGAAAAAAGAAATTAAACAAAGACAAAGGCGACAACTTGCTTTAAATTTTTATGCGCCGTTAATTGGCACAACTATAAAAACGCCAAAGAATTCCACCGCGCACAAGTTCGCCAAGAAAAATAAAATCCAATGTGTTTTGGTTAGCGGAAAATAACGCAAGAAAATAAAAAAGTTGAAACGTCGATAGACTTATGTTAAAATAAAGGGAACGAACTATGGATGAAAATAAGTTTTATTCTGTGCTTAGAGAGCACGAAGAAGAAATAAACAATAATGAGTTCGAAAAAGCAATTTTAGATCTTTATAAAGAGTGTGGAACGCAAGGCGTAATAAAATTCAAAAACGCGCTTGTTAAGTTAAACATAGATTTAGCGCCTTACGATAAAGCAATACTCACCATAATCAAGGGCATACTTTGTGCTAAATAACGAAAAGGAAACTCAAAAGATGGAGATGAAATCAGTCAAAGAGATACGTAATGAAAGAGGTTCGCTTTCTACGGATAAAGGTGTTTATAAGTGGTGGTGCAAACAAGCTGAAATAGAACAACTACTCAAACCATTAGGAATAGAGTGGCAAGACGTTAATAGGCATTTGGAGAAAAAAGGAGACGTTTATTGTTTTTACGTTGGTCAAACAAAAAACAAGAAAGGCTTTGCTAAAAGAATAAAAGGTCAACATTTACGCTTAACAAAAAATTCCACGCTGAGAAGAAGTTTGAAAGCCTTGTTTGGTGGAGAACAAATAGATACTTTTCTCGATGACTGTTTTGTAAGTTTAGAAAAAGTTGACGAGGCTAACATCGATGATAAAGAAAGGAAAGAAATAAATGCCCATTTAAGGCTCTTAAACATTAAGAATTTAGAAGATACGTCGAATAAATTTCGCAAGGAAATTGTAGAAGTCTTAAAAAACAAACGCCAAAAAAAGAATTAAACAAAAGATGATTACAATAGATTTTTTGAAAGAGAAGTTTAGGAGATAAAAATGAAAGCTTTAATTAAAAACAAAAAGATAGTAATTGTTGATGTGGAAACGAGTGGGCTTTGGTGCGGTGAATATCAAGACGAGAAAATTGCACGAATTTTAAGGGTTGATGCAACTAAAATTGAAAACGGAAAAATTGGCAAAAGTTTTTCTTCGCTTGTTGCTTGTGGTGAGTATATAAACAAAGTTGTTAGAGATATAACAGGCATCAGTAACAAAACATTAAAAGGCGCCCCACGACTTAAAACCGTATTGAAACAATTAAAAGAATTTACTTGTGGAAATGAAGTTTACGCAAGCAATAGCGAGTTTATTAACAAGTTTTTATCCTATTACTCAAAGAAAAATCGTGTAGACGTTGATTTGGCAAAAGCAAAAGATTTTAATGAAATCAGCAAGTTTTTGAGCTATGGCAATAGTGAAATTAGGGAATACTTAAAAAACGCCAACGATGCCGAGCCACTAGCCCTTGCGAAATTATTAGTTGAAAATTAAAGGGGATTAGTATGTCTATTGGTATCAATAAACAAATAGGCGAAATATATAAATCATATTTTGTAGAATTAAAAACTAATTATTCAGAATTATTGGATAACGTTATTTGTGTTTTTAATTGCGATAAAGTTTTCCCTAAAGAGTTTAGAGATTTGGTTATTTTTGATGAAAAGTGGATAGACGATATCGATACTATTTTAGGCTTATATATTAGTGGTGAATATTTTGCAGGCGAAAAACTTGACGACAAAAACCGCAAAGATATGGTTGAGATAGCAAGCCGTTATCTAAAAGAAATATCGCCTATTGTATTAGGTGATGGGAAAAGGCTTTATTATAAATATACACCCGACGACGTTTTTGTTTCTTGGGATATTGAGTTAACGGATAAAGACAACAAATCACTTGATTACTATGCAGAAAGAGAAAACAACCACGCGATAAAACTGATAGAATTTATCGTTTGCAACAACGTTGTGGCAAAGTGGGGAAATTTATTTTGTAAGTCTATAAATTTTCCGCTATTTATATGCGACGCGTTTGACAATATTAGCAAAAGCAACGTTAAAGAAATTATAGAGTTAACTAAGCATGTGGATAGACAAGTTTTTATCTGTCTAAGTAAAACAAACCAAAAGGTAGAAGCTCTTTGCAACAAAGTTATTGACCTAAAAAAGTAAGTATTTTTCAACAAAAAAACACCCGCATTGCGGGTGTTTTTGCTTTGCTTTCTTTTATTAGTCAACGCTTTCAAACGCTTTTAAGCCTACTACGTTGTCTACGGGGAGCGAGAAGATTATGCCGTGGGCATCTGTGTTAACCCCTGCCTTTTCCATGATGGCTTTCATTATGCTGTCGCGGTTATCCCTTTTTGCTACGATATAAACCATCTCTTTTTCTTCACTAATGGAAACGCCAAAGAACTTGGCTATCTCTGCGCCCGTTCCTTTTGCTCTAACGACCGTGCCACCTTTTGCACCTACGCTACGCGCTGCATCCATTACCATATCGGTATTTCCCTTATCAACTATTGTAATTATTAAAACGATTTTGCTTTCTGAACTAATCATGTTTTCGTTCTCCTTTTTTTGTAAAGGCTGTTCGCCTGCAAGATATTTAAGCGAAGACGTTCCGCCAATGCTGTTGACAGGCACGGTTATTGAAATCCCGTTTCCTGCCGAAGATATATCCATTTCAACTAAAAGCTCTTTTATTATCTCGCCAAGGCTTTCTTCTCTAATCATAGAGCTTAGCATAACTTTTTCCGTTTGTTCTAAACCCATAAGGCTTAGGGTAGACTGTGTAGCCGTTCCATTGCAAAGTTGAGAAAGGACGTTGTCTACGCCGTGGCGGTGGAAAAAGTCGAGATAGTCTTCTTCGTATTCTCGTTTTGTGATTGTAATCATGTATTTTAATCCGAACACAACTTTTTCCTCCTTATTCGATAATTTCTTCTTCCGAAGATTGTTCTTTTTGTTTCTTCTTGAGTTTTGCCATTTTAATCTTATAGATTAAACCGAGAATTTGAATGGTGATTAATGGTGTCATCGCAACCATTGCCACAACGCCGAAGCCCTGTGTTGCAACGTTTCCGCCAACCGCTTGGCACACGCCGAGAGCAAGTGGCATTAAAAAGCTTGCCGTCATTGCGCCTGACGCTACGCCACCCGAGTCGAACGCGATTGCCGTGAACATTTCAGGAACGATAAAGGTCAGTATTAGCGCTATCGCATATCCAGGGATTAAGAACGCCATAATTGGAATATCCAAAAGTATTCTGAGCATCGCAAGTCCCACCGATACGGCAACGCCTATCATAAGGCTAAACCTAAGCGCTTTTTTAGGAATCGCACCCGAAGTTAATTCAAACACTTGCTTAGTTAAAACGTGAACGGCAGGCTCTGCAGCAACAACGAAGTAACCTATAATCATACCTATGGGCACGATTATCCAGTTGTATGAAAGACCGCCTATTGCTAAGCCTAAGAAACTTCCCACTTGTAAAAAACCCGTGTTTACGCCAACAAGGAATAAAACTAAGCCTACGTAGGTGTAGAGCACACCGATTAAAATTCTTATAACGTTTTGTTTGGTAAGTTTGTGTCCGAAAATTTGGAAGATAAAGAAGAATGCTACTATTGGCGCAAGCGCTATTGCAACTTCTTTCATGTATTCGGGAATGGCTTTGCCAAAAACGGTTATTAGATCTTTGGAGTTTTGTATGACGGTAAGTTGTTCTGCCGAAGTTTCTATGCTTTCAGGCTTAAAGATTATGCCAAGTATCATAACTGAAAGAATAGGACCTACCGAGCATAACGCTGTCAAACCAAAACCGTCCGATTCTGCGCCCTTGTCGCTTCTAAGCGAAGCAACGCCCACGCCGATTGCGATTATAAAGGGAACGCTCATAGGTCCGGTAGTTACGCCGCCAGAGTCGAACGCCAACGGAACGAAAGCAGGTGGAACAAATGCCGATAAAACAAACACCGCTAAATAACAAAATATTAACAAGTATGAAAGTTTTATCTTTAAGACTATTCTTAAAAATGCAATTACTAAAAACACACCTACGCCTATGCCTACGGCTATTATTAAAAGCCATGGGTTCATAGTCGCAGAAAGTTGATTTGCAAGAACTTGTAGGTCGGGTTCAGATATGGTTATTAGCACGCCCACGATAAAGCAGATGGGAACGATTACCCAAATTCTTTTTGTTCGCATAACCGACGTGCCTACATATTCACCGATAGGCGTCATGGCTGTGTCCGCACCGAGTGTGAATAAACCCATTCCCACGATAACGCAAAGCGCACCGATAATAAACGCCAAAAACATTCCACTCTCAATAGGAACAATGGTAAAACAAAGAACGAGCACTATCGCCGTGATAGGCATAACGGAAGAAAAGGCTTCTTTAACTTTTTGTGAAATAATGGTTTTATCTTGGGACCAAAAGTGAGCTTTTCTTTTCACGACGCATCTCCTTACTTTATTTTGTATAAGTATAATAAAAAACGCCAAAAAAGTCAATATCAAAACCCATTTTAAAGGGGGGACGTTTTTGTTGGTTGTTAAGTTTTTCTTTACGAATAGAGCAGAAAACACGCTAAAAAATCGAGCATTATTTATAGGCTTGTTATAAAAAGTATTTTTTGTTTGATTTTCAAAGAGCCTTATGGTATAATTTTTAAAAATCACGATGAGGAAAAGATAATGAATTTTGACAACTTGCAAGAGTATATCAAAGAAGAAGTTAGGTGTGATCACGTTGTAACGACAGAAGTAAAGAAGTTGTGGGCGGCGCAAATGAGTTGTGCAAAAGAATTCCAAAGGATTTGCAAAAAGCACAACATTAAATATTTTGCTGATGGTGGAACACTAATTGGTGCGATAAGGCATAAAGGCTTTATTCCATGGGATGATGACATGGATGTGGCTATGTTAGAAGAAGACTACGAAAAATTTTGCAAAATTGCACCCACGGAAATTCAAGAACCTTTCTTCTTTCAGCACTATGAAACGCAAGAAGGATTTGGCCCAGCTATGGCTAGAATCAGAAGAAAAGATACTACTGCATGCACGCAATTCGAGTATGATACCTATACTGAGGAGTATAATTGTGGAGTTTTCTTGGATGTGTTCCCATATACATACGTTCCAAACAGTCGTATTGGCGTGGCACTAAAAAAAATGCAAAGAATGGTTTGGGTGGCTGCCGTAACAGGATATGAGACATTAAGAAAGATTAAGAGAGATGGAACAAGTAAAGGTGTTCCGTTTAAGAAAAAAGTTTGCGTTTGGATTTGGAGATTTTTGAGTGTTTTTATCAGCCACAAAGCGCTATGTAAAAAATATTTAAAAGCTTGTTCTGCCAATAAAAAAACCGATAGGGTAACAAATGTTCCATTCGCTGGCTACAGAGAAAATAAGTTTATTCCAACTAGTTGTTTTGAACAAACGATAGAGGTTCCGTTTGAGGATATGACTATTATGGTGCCTTGGAAATATCACGAGGTTTTAACTGCTTTTTATGGGAATTATATGGAATTTGTTAAGGGCACGCAAATGCATACAATGGCCGTCTTTGATGCGGAAGTTCCGTATACTGAGAAGTTAAAAGACCACTATGAAGAATGTGCTAAAAGAAAAGCTAAGAAGTAGATAAAAAGAGAAAGCATTTTTGGAAGAACTTTTTTCGTAAGAAAAAAGGAAGTAAACAAACAAAATAATGCTTTCTTTTTGTTTTTTAAGGAAGATTTTTAACCAAAAATTCTCGTTATTATTGATATATAATAATTTTTGTGATATAATAAACAAATCAGACGAGCACATAAGTCAAGGAAAAAAGAAATGAGACCAGTGCAAGGAGTGTAAAACTTATGAAGATTCAATTTTCTCCGCCAGACATATCAAGCATAGAAGAGTCATTAGTTGTCGAAGCGTTGAAATCGGGATGGATTACTACGGGCCCAAAGACAAAAGAATTAGAATTGAAAATCGCTAAAATGGTAGGAGCAAGTCGTGCTGTGTGTTTAAATTCACAAACTGCATGCGCTGAGCTTGCTTTAAGGTTATTAGGAATTGGCAAAGACGATGAAGTTATAACTACGGCGTATACTTATACGGCAACGGCTTCGGTTATAGATCACGTAGGGGCGAAGATTCAATTAGTAGATGTTCAAGAAGATTCTTTTGAAATGAATTACGATCAGCTTGCCCAAAAGATTAATGAAAGGACAAAGGCAGTTATCCCTGTGGATCTTGGCGGTGTTCCTTGTGATTATGATAAAATATTTGAGATTGTAAATTCAAAGAAGCATTTGTTTAGACCTTCTAATGATCTTCAAAAGGCTATTGGCAGAGTGGTTGTTCTTGCTGATACAGCACATGCGCTTGGCGCAACTTTTAAAGGTCAACCAGTAGGTTCAATTGCGGACTTTTCTGCTTTTTCATTTCATGCCGTTAAAAACTTAACGACGGCTGAGGGCGGAGCTCTCACTTGGAAGAAAATAGATGGCATTGATGATGAAGAATTATACAAAATGCTTCAACTGTTTTCTCTTCATGGACAGTCAAAAGATGCTTTTGCAAAGATGCAACCGGGTTCTTGGGAATATGACATTGTTGGAACTTGGTATAAGTGTAACATGACCGACATTCTTGCAGCAATGGGATTAGGACAACTTCAAAGATATTCGGGCATGTTGGAAAGAAGAAAAGAAATTATTGGTAAATACGATCAAGCGTTTAAGCCTTTGGGAATAGAAGTTTTGTCGCATTATACTGATAGACATCAATCAAGCGGGCATTTGTATATAACAAGAGTGCCTAATATAACGAGTGAACAAAGAAATCAAATAATTTATGAAATGGCAGAGCAAGGTATATCTTGTAACGTTCACTATAAGCCGTTGCCATTGCTTACCGCTTATAAAAACTTAGGGTTTGATATTAAGGATTATCCTGTTGCTTATAAGAAGTTCTGCAATGAAATAACTTTGCCATTACACACTTGTTTAACGGATGAAAACGTTGATTACGTTATTGAAAAGTATAAAGCGATAGTTTCAAAGTATATAAAATGAGATTAGTTAAATGGGAAAAGCTTCCCGAGAATATGCAAAATGAACAAGTAAAAAAGTATTACGACGCTCTTAGAAAAAAGCGCTTTAGTTTGTTTTGCAAAAGAGTATTCGATATTTTTGTGTCAGCCTTTATGCTTTTACTTGTGTCGCCCTTGTTTATTATTTTAGCGTTGGCTATAAAAATAGACAGCAAAGGCCCTGTATTTTTTAGGCAAGTAAGGGTTACCCAATATGGCAAAGAGTTTAGAATATTTAAGTTTAGAACAATGGTCAACAATGCCGATAAAATTGGCTCTCAAGTAACCGTGGGCAACGACCAGAGAATAACAAAAGTAGGAAGACTCATTCGCAAGTGTAGGTTGGACGAGATTTGTCAACTTATAGACGTTTTTAGGGGAACTATGACTTTTGTTGGAACTCGACCGGAAGTTCCTAAATACGTAGACAAATATACCGATGAAATGCGTGCATCGTTATTGCTTCCTGCGGGGGTAACTTCTTTAGCGAGCATAAAGTATAAAGACGAAGATAAGTTGCTAAATGATGCTGACAATGTTGATGAAGTTTACGTTAACGAAGTTTTGCCCGAAAAAATGAAATATAATTTGTCAGAAATCGAAAAGTTCGGGTTTTGGCGAGATATAAAAATTATGTTTATGACCGTCTTTGCGGTTTTTAAAAAAGAAAAAAGCCAAGACACTCAAGTGGAGAACGTTGATGGAAAGTAATTCTTCAATAAAAGTTTCTGTAATAGTCCCGTTATACAATGAAGAACGTTTTGTGGAAGGACTTATAGATTCTTTTAAAAAACAAACATTTCCTATTGAGCAAACAGAGTGGATTTTAGTTGATGGAAAATCTACGGACAGGACGGTAGAACTGATTAAACAAAACCAAGAAGGTCTTCCCATTGTTTTACTGACGAATGAAATGAAAAAGGCTTGTTACGCGCTTAACCTTGCTATTGACTGTGCAAAAGGTGAGATAATAATTAGGATGGACGCGCATGCAAGTTTTCCACCTGACTATATTGAAAAATGTGTTCACTATTTAGATACGATGGATATAGACAACGTAGGTGGTGTTGCCGACACTCGTGCAGAAGGTTACGTTGGTGGAGCGATTTCTAATATGTTGTCCACAAAGTTTGGTGTGGGTGGTTCATCATTTAGAGTTGGGGAAGGCAACAAATATGTTGATACCGTTCCATTTGGCGCATTCAAAAGGTCTGTTTTTGATAAGGTTGGAAAGTTTAACGTTAAATTAACAAGAAGTGAAGATAACGACTTAAATGCGAGAATAAGGGAAGCTGGCGGTAAGATATGGCTTGCTGAGGATATAAGGTTTAACTACTATTGCCGAGATACTGTAGGTGGACTTTTAAAAATGGGGCTTCAAAACGGGAACGCTTTGTTTAGAACGATAAAAGAAAATCCTAAAGCTATGAGCATAAGGCATTTTATTCCATTTTTATTTTTGATGTCGCTATTAGTTTTAACGATAGGCGCAATTTGGTTACCGTTCGTTAGATGGGTGCTTGTTGCCGAAATCGGATTATATACGCTTTTGAACGTATATTTTTCCTTTTTTAAGTGTGGCGTTAAGAATGGTTTTATAGCAATTTGGCTGTATCCATTATTCCATTTGACGTATGGAATGGGTTCGCTATTAGGGTTGTTCGGTGTAGAATTTTATTAAACCTTAAAGTATAGGATTTTAAAGGGGACACAATGACTGAATTACAATCAAAGTTGTTGGACATGTTAAAATGGTTTCACGCTTTTTGCGAGAAAAACTCAATAAAATATTACGCGTTGGGTGGCACGGCGTTAGGCGCTATTAGGCACAAAGGTTTTATCCCGTGGGATGATGACGTAGACGTAGGACTTCCAAGAAAGGAATACGATAGGTTTATTGCTCTTATGCGCGACAACCCGTCTAATAAATACGTTCTTGAAACACCTGGCGAAAATAAGGATTTCGTATATTCGTATTGCAAACTTTATGACAAAGATACAACTCTTATTGAAAATACGAGATATCAAACAAAACGCGGTATATATTTAGACATTTTTCCATTGGACGGTATTGGTAACACTCTTGAAGAAAGCAAAAATAATTTCAAAAAAATAAATGCAAAAAACAATTGGGTTTCCGCCAAAACTTGTGGACTTAGAAAAGGTAGAAAGTGGTATAAAAATCTTTCAATAGTTCTTGCAAGAGTGGTTCCACCTGTTTTTGGAGGGTGGAGAGCAACTCAAAGAAGAGCGGACAAACTTTGCAGAAGTAGGGATTTTGATGAGTGCAAGTTTATTGTAAATGCCAACGGCGCTTGGAGAGATCGCGAAATTGTAGAGAGAACTGTTTTCGGGACGCCAAAGGTAGTTGATTTTGAAGATGCAAAGATTTGTGTTCAACAAGACGAAGACGCATATTTAACCAAAATGTATGGCGATTATATGACGCCACCACCAAAAGAAAAGCAAATAACACATCACGACTATATAGCGATGGATTTAAATAAAGGATATGGAGAATAATTATGAAAAGAGTTATTACTTACGGAACGTTTGATTTACTTCACTACGGACACATAAATCTTCTTAAAAGAGCAAAGGCATTAGGAGATTATCTTGTAGTTGTTTTGTCAACGGACGAATTTAACTGGAATCAAAAACAAAAGAAATGTTATTTTTCTTATGAAATAAGGAAGCAACTTTTAGAAGCAATACGCTACGTTGATTTAGTTATTCCTGAAGAAAACTGGGAACAAAAGAGAACGGACGTTCATGAATATCATATAGATACTTTCGTAATGGGCGACGATTGGAAAGGCAAGTTTGATTTCTTAAAAGAAGAAGGGGTTGAAGTTGTTTATCTCCCAAGAACTCCTGAAATTTCTACAACTCAAATTAAGAAAGACTTAAATAAATAGTAAAAAATTTCGTGGGACAGTAAAATGAGAGTTTTGGTGTTGAGTCATAACGTGTTTAGCACAACCGAGAGTATGGGAAAAACTTTATCCGCATATTTTTCTGGTTGGGATAAAAACGAGATAGCGCAATTTTATATACATTCTGAAATACCCACGTCAAAAGTTTGTGGAAACTTTTTTAGAATAACAGATAAAGACGCAATTAAATCAATTTTCACGAGAAGGGCAGGGACTATTTTAACCACAAAAGACGTTGAACCCGATTTAAAAACTTCGAGAACTGACCACGGGACGATGGCTAAGATATATCAAAAGGGAAGAGAGAGAACCCCTTTTATTTATCTTGCAAGAAATTTAATATGGAGACTTGCCGGTTGGAAAAATAAAAAATTCCGCAAATGGATAGACGAGTTTGATCCTGAAGTTGTATTCTTGGCGTCAGGCGATTATTCGTTTATGTATAGAATTGCAAGATACGTGGCGAAGAGAAAAAACATTCCGTGCGTGTTATCTTGTATGGACGATTACTATTTCAACAATAGAAATGAAGGGAAATTTCTTGGCTCTTTGTTACATAAGCGTTTTATGAAACAAGTGAAAAAGACTATGAACGTATCCCAAGCGATATTAACTATTTGCGATAAGATGACCAAAGATTATTCGGAATTTTTTGGTAAGCCTTGTTTCACACTCCACACTCCTACTTCACTTTCTGAACCACTTGTGGGAGAGAAAAAGGTCAAAATTTCCTATCTTGGGAATTTGGGTTACTCAAGGTATGATCAGTTGGTTGATATAGGAAAAGCCTTAAAGCAAATTGATAATCCAAGCGTTCCCAAATTTATCGACGTATATTCTGCGGAGTCAAGACCTAAAATTTTAGAGAAACTTACAGAAGAAAACGGTATTAAATTCCACGGGAAGATAAATGGCGAGCAAGTAAAACAAGTTATGGCGGAAAGCACTGCGGTAGTGCATACGGAAGCGTTTAAGGAAAACACTATAAAAAGTGTTAAATATTCTGTTTCTACGAAGATTGCAGATTCGCTTGCCTGTGGAACGTGTATTTTTGCTTATGGACCAGATAATATTGCTTCTATACAATATTTGTTTGATAATGACGTTGCCGAGATTGCCACGAAAAAGGAACAACTTGTGCAAGCGCTTGAGCACCTTTTTGTAGATAGCGAGCAAAGAACGGCTAAGATAGAGAAAGCTTTAAAACTTGCTAAGGAAAATCACGACGGCAAGAAAAACGTTGAACTAATTAAAAATGTGCTAACATTTTCAATGGAGCAAAAAAAGAACAGTAGAGACTAAAGGGAATTTTGATGGCAAAAGAGATTGGAAGAAAAGGTTATGAAAGTAATCTAATCAATTTTATACTCATCGTAGTTGCGGGGATGAACGTGTTTGATCATGGCAGTATCGTTCTTCTCGCTTTTGCTGTTTTAAATCTCTTTTTTGTTAGCAAAAAAACTACGGTAGCCATTGATATTCAAATGATTGTGCTTTTTCTATTCGTAGTTATAAGTAGTGTTGCTTCATTCGGGTTCCTACAAGTTGGCGATGCCTTTGTTGAAACCATAAAAATCACCAACTATTTTACTCTGTATTTTACGGCAAAAGCAGGTTATCAAATGTCTACCAATAAGGATAAATACATTAAAAACACCATTTTTGCAATGTTCTTGGGTGTGTTTATCAACCTTGCTTTATTCTACTTTTATAATTTAAGCTTAGGCGGCGGTGAAATATCAGGAAGATTTTTGGTTAATATTTGGACCGGCGAAGAAATAAGAGCGACGCTTATCGGCTTGCTTAGTTGTGTTGTAGTTGGATATTCCTTCTATGGGATTTTTATATCAAAGAAGATAATTGTTAAATTAATGTCTCTTGGTGCGTTGGTTGTCGCTTTTGCTGTAAATTTTGGAACTGCAACGAGAACACCCCTTATTATGTTTTTTGTGGTTTATCTATTTCTCGTTTTTGTTATTTTATTTTCACGTGCTGGACGTGTTCATTTAAAAACCATTTTCTTTGTTTTAATGTTTATTGTTTTAATAATTGCTCTTATAGGTCTAAATGCTTTTGGGCTTAAAGATTTTATTGTGTCAAGTCCACTATATTATAGACTTGTCGAATCAGGACTTGAAACAAGTAGAATGACCATTGTAAAAAACTATTTCAAGATAATGCCACAAAATCTATGGGGCGGTGGTGTTTTATCACAAAGTTTGGGTAAAACTCCACATAATCTTTGGCAACAGGTTTATGATATATACGGCCTATTCCCAATGGTTTTAATGATTGTTTCCACCATCCAAAGTATAGTTGTATTTGTTGCTTTATTAAAGCAAACTAGAACAAGCAGAGTCGCTATTTTGATGGTTTCAGTTATGCTTGCAATGCTATTGCAATGCGCAATGGAGCCTATAATAACTGGTTTTCCCATCTTGTTGTGGTTCCTGCTAATGATTACTGGCATGGCCAATTCTTGGATTGAAGACGTTAAGAATGGGAATTTGCCACTTTCTGAACAAAAGTAAAGAGGAAGGAAAGCTATGAAGTTTTCAGTGATTATTCCAGTATATAACAAAGCGAATTGTATTGGTGAAGCATTGAATAGCGTGCTGAACCAAACTTATTCTGATGTAGAAATAGTAGTAGTTAACGATGGTTCAACAGATAACCTTGATTTGGCGATAAAGGATTATCAAAACATAAAACTAATAAATCAAGATAACGCAGGTGTCTCGGTTGCTCGTAATAATGGTATAAAACAAGCGACGGGGGAATTTATCTGTTTTTTGGATGCTGACGATTTGTGGTTAGAAAATCATTTAGAAACTTTGAATTCTTTGATTTTAAAGTATCCTAACGAAAAGTTCTTTTTAACGTCGCACGAAGTAGATTATCTTAACGGAAAAACAAGGTTAAGCAAGGATTTATTGGTTAATTATCCCGATGATTTTCTTTGCGAAAACTTCTTTAAGTTGCTTAATAGCTTGGGTGATGGTTTAATAAACACTAACTGCACCTGTATAAACAGAGAATTTCTTTTAGAGAATGAGTTGTTTTTTGAGCCTGGTGAAAAAATTGGTGAAGATACCGATATGTGGTTTAGGATTGCGCTAAGAACGCCAGTCGTTGTTAGTAAGAACATAACCACCAAGTATAGGAGAGAGTTTAGCACGGCGACGAAACAGAGTTCGAGTAACTTAGAATGGATGTTTGCGCGCAGGATAGAAGACATTTCTAAAATGCAAATAGACGAACAAGTTAAACTTGAATGTGAAAAGCTTATTGATAGATATAAGATGGGATGTAGTCGAGAATTAATGACGGCCAGAAAAAGAAAGCAGGCAAAAGAAGTTTTAAAAACCGTAAAACACAAGAGCGCAAAATCCCGCATTTCAAAGGTTTTATGCTGTTTACCTTATTGGGCTTTTGACCTTGCTTGTAGAATTTATTTTGGCAAATAAGTCTTATAAGAGGAACTAATATGGAAGACTTAGATAAGTTAAAGAAAATTGAAACAGAATTGCTTAAACAGTTTATTCAAGTATGTGACAAGTTGAACTTGCGTTATTACATTATGTATGGAACGCTTATCGGGGCTATCAGGCATAAAGGTTTTATCCCTTGGGATGACGATATTGACGTAGGTATGCCCAGAGAAGACTATGAGCTTTTTGTTAAAAAAGCTCAATCATTATTGCCGGAAAACGTATTTGTTCAGACTATTGATACTGAACCAAATCATCCGTTTGCTTTCTGTAAGTTAAGAGATAACAATACGGCATTCATAGAAGATATTCTCCAAAAGCATAAGATAAATCACGGTGTTTGGGTAGACGTTTTTCCGTTGGATAATTATCCCGAAGATCCGAAAGTATATAAAAAGGTTCATAAAAAAAGAAAATTTTACAAACGTGTAATCGAAAGTAAATATTGTATTTGCGCGAAATCTTTAACTGTAAGGTTAAAAAAGTTATTAAAGAAGCTGACCTTTTGTTTGTTCTCTGCAAAAAAAGCAGTTAAGAGATTGGATGAATTATTTAAAGCTCAACCAAAGTCGCATCATTACGTAAACCATTCGGCATCTTGGGGACCAAAAGAAGCGTTGCCCGTTGAGTGGTTTGGGAATGGTGTTTTGGTGGATTTTGAAGGATTAAAGGTTAATGCTCCCGAAAAGTATCATGAGCTTTTGACCAAAGCTTATGGAGATTATATGACTCCACCCCCTGAAGATAAACGAGGTAGTTTTCATAACGTAATTTTGGTGGATACTGAAAAATCTTGGAGAGAGTATTTTAAGTAATAACGTTAAATTAGCGAAAGGAAGTATTTGATGATAAGTAGTTCTAAACAAATTAAATTCGGAGCTATTCTTTCATATACGTCTATCATATTAAGTGTGGTTGCAGGACTTTTGTATACCCCTTGGATGGTAGACCAAATTGGACAAAGTTCTTATGGTTTGTATACTTTGGCCAATTCTATAATTTCGCTTTTTTTGATTGACTTTGGTCTTAGTTCTGCGGTTAGTAGATATCTTGCCAAGTATAATGCAGAAGGTAAACAAGAACAAGCTGAACAGTTTTTAGGTGCGGTATACAAACTCTATTTAATTGTTGATGCTGTTATTTTTGCCGTTTTGTTTGTATATTTTTTCTTAATAGATTCAGTTTACGTGGGTATGTCTGTTTCGGAAAGAGCAGATTTCAAAATCGTTTTCTTAATTTCAGCAGCATTTAGCGTAATCAATTTTCCATTTGTTACTTTTAACGGCATATTAAATGCTTATGAAAAGTTTATTCCACTTAAACTAATAGACGTTTTTTATAGAATTTTTAGCGTTTTACTAACTATTGTTGCACTGCTATTGGGGTATGGGGTATTTGCTCTTGTCTCAGTTCAAGCAATAGTGGGACTTTTGTCTATATTATTTAAATTTATTGCAATAAAAAAATCCGTCCCCATTAGGGTTCGCTTTGGAAAAGTAGAAAAAGGGACGTATAAAGAGATTTTCAGTTTTTCTATTTGGGTTACGGTTGCAACGATAGCGCAACGTTTAATCTTCAACATTACCCCTACCATTTTAGGTGTTGTTGCAACTACTGCTGCGATAGCAGTTTTTGGTGTAGTTGTTACTATAGAGAGTTACGCCTTTACGCTTACGTCGGCTATTAACGGCATGTTTCTTCCTAAAATTTCAAAAATTGTTATTGGGGAAGAAGCAGAAAAAAATTTAACGCCATTACTTGTTAGTGTCGGTAAATTCCAATACGCTATTAGCGGTTTAATAATTGCAGGGTTTGCTGTAATAGGAAAATACTTTATAAACATTTGGATGGGGCCCGAATACATTGGGGCTTATTATGGTTTGCTCTTAGTCTTAACACCTGGAATTTTTTACAACTCCTTGCAAATAGCAAACACAACTGTTATAGTTACAAAAAAAGTAAAAACAAAGGCGATTGTAGGCGTTATAACCGCAGTTATTAACCTTGCTCTTGCATTTCCGCTTGGAAAACATTTCGGGGTCGTAGGGGCTTGTATGTCTATATGTATAGCGTATATGTTCCGTGCGGTTGCGCTCAACATAATTTATCATAAAATACTTCCGTTAAACATGATCACGTTTATCAAAAAGGTATATGTAAGAATGTCTATTCCTATTATTCTTACAATAGGCGCGGGTATCGGATTGAATTATATTATTGCAGATTCAGGTTGGCTTATGTTTGCCGTTAAGGCAATGATAATTTGTTTGATATATTTGATTTTTACCTATTTAATCGGTTTAAACAAACAAGAGAAACAAAGCGTGCTAAATAAAATAATCAAAAAAAGAACTTAAAATCAGGAGAAGATTATGAGTTTATTTAAAGGGAAAACTTTACTTATTACAGGCGGAACGGGTAGTTTTGGTAACGCCGTTCTTAACAGGTTTTTAAAAACTGACGTCGGTGAAATCCGTATTTTTTCTCGTGACGAGAAAAAACAAGACGATATGCGTCACGAATTTCAGTCGAAAATGCCAGACGTTGCTGAAAAGATTAAGTTCTATATTGGCGACGTTCGTGATTTAGCTTCTGTAAAGAACGCTATGCACGGCGTTGACTACATTTTCCACGCTGCTGCATTAAAACAAGTTCCTTCTTGCGAATTTTTCCCAATAGAAGCGGTTAAAACAAACGTTATCGGCACGGAAAACGTTTTGACGGCGGCAATAGAAGCGGGCGTTAAAAACGTTGTGTGCTTATCTACCGATAAAGCGGCTTATCCCGTTAATGCAATGGGCACTTCAAAGGCTATGATGGAAAAGGTTATCGTTGCAAAGTCAAGAACGGTTAGCCCTGATAAAACTAAAATTTGTTGCACTCGCTACGGCAACGTTATGTGTTCTCGTGGAAGCGTAATTCCACTTTGGATAGAGCAAATAAGAGCAGGAAATCCAATAACTATAACCGATCCTACAATGACGAGATTTATTATGTCGTTAGACGAAGCGGTTGACCTTGTGTTGTTTGCTTTTGAACATGGCGAAAGCGGGGATATTCTCGTTCAAAAAGCGCCTGCTTGCACAATTAAAACTCAAGCGGAAGCCGTTTGTGAATTGTTCGGTGGCGACAAAGACAATATTAAGGTTATAGGAATTCGTCACGGCGAAAAAATGTATGAAACACTCTTAACCAACGAAGAATGCGCTAACGCAATCGATATGGGCGACTTCTATCGCGTTCCTTGCGACAAGCGCGGTCTTAACTATGACAAATACGTTAAGGTTGGCGACACCGAAAGAAATACTTTGTCGGAGTTTAACTCACACAACACCAAACTTCTTAACGTAGAAGAAACAAAGGCGAAGATAGCGTCACTTAAATATATTCAAGACGAACTTAGTAAATAAAGGTAAAAATATGAAAATTTTGATAACCGGGGCAAAAGGTTTTGTAGGCAAAAACCTTACCGAAGCATTGCAAGCAATAGCCGACGGTAGAGATAAAACTCACCCCGACCTTAAAATTGAACAACTGTATCTTTACGATATAGACGGCACCGAAGAACTGTTAAACGAAGCTTGTGAAAAAGCAGACTTCGTGTTTAACCTTGCAGGTGTAAACCGCCCACAAAATCCAGAAGAATTTATGCAAGGGAATTTTGGCTTTGCATCTAAACTTTTAGATAAATTAAAAGAATACGGCAACACCTGTCCTATAATGCTTTCGTCTTCTATACAAGCAACCCTAATAGGTAGATACGACGGTGAATATGGCAGAAGCAAAAAGGCGGGCGAAGAATTATTCTTTGAATACCAAAAGCAAACGGGCGCGCCCGTTTTAGTATATCGTTTCCCAAACCTTTTCGGAAAATGGTGCAGACCTAACTACAATAGCGCAGTAGCAACCTTTTGCAACAATATCGCAAACGACTTGCCAATAACTGTAAATGATCCATCAGTTCAATTGGAACTTCTTTACATAGACGACCTTGTAGAAGAAATGATTCTTGCATTAGAAGGCAAAGCACATCGTTGTGAATTTGACGGAATTGATACCGTGCTAAAAGAAGATGGAAGATACTATGCTGTTCCAACCACACACAAGGTTACGCTTGGCGAGATAGTGGAACTTTTACAAAGTTTTAATAACTATAACAAGAGTTTAGTAATGACCGAAATTCCACTCGGCTCGTTTGCTAAAAAACTATACAGCACTTTCCTTTCTTATTTGCCAAAAGAAAAAGTGTGTATAGACCTTAAAATGAATGAAGACAACCGCGGTTCTTTTACTGAACTTCTAAAAACACAAAAGTGTGGACAAGTTTCAGTAAATATTTCAAAGCCAGGTATAACTAAGGGTAACCATTGGCACAACACCAAGTGGGAATTTTTTATCGTGGTTAGTGGTAAAGGGCTTATTCAACAAAGAAAGATTGGCTCTGATGAAGTGCTTAACTTTGAAGTGAGCGGAGATAAAATTCAAGCAATCTATATGCTTCCTGGGTATACACATAATATAATAAACCTTTCAGATACTGAAAACTTGGTAACGATAATGTGGGCAAACGAACAATTCGACCCAACAAAACCCGATACCTATTTTGAAGTGGTGGAATAGTTTAGGAGAGAGAAATGAATATCAAACTTGATTACTCTGACGTAAAGTTTAAGGAAAATGGAAAATTGAAACTTCTTATAATCGTGGGAACTCGCCCAGAGATTATAAGACTTGCCGCGGTTATAAATAAGTGCCGTGAATATTTTGATTGCGTTTTGGCGCATACCGGTCAAAACTACGATTATAATCTTAACGGTGTATTCTTTAAGGACTTAAAATTAGATGCCCCCGAAGTATACATGGACGCTGTTGGTGACGACCTTGGCGCAACGGTTGGCAATATTATAAACTGCTCGTATAAGTTAATGGCAGAGATTAAGCCGGACGCGTTGTTGATACTTGGCGACACTAACTCATGTTTATCGGCAATTGCTGCAAAGAGATTGCATATTCCAATTTTCCATATGGAAGCAGGTAACCGTTGTAAGGACGAATGCTTACCAGAAGAAACCAATAGAAGAATAGTAGACATTATTTCGGACGTTAACCTTGCATACTCAGAGCATGCGAGAAGATATTTGCACGAGTGTGGACTTCCAAAAGAGAGAACTTACGTTACAGGCTCTCCAATGGCGGAAGTTTTGTCTGCTAACTTAGAAGACATTAAAAAGAGCGACATACTTAATAGACTTAACCTAAAAAAGAAAGGCTATATTTTACTTTCTGCGCATAGAGAAGAAAATATCGATACCGAAAAGAACTTCTTGTCTTTGTTTAATGCAATAAACAAAATCGCGGAAAAATACGATATGCCTATCCTTTATTCCTGTCACCCAAGAAGCAAAAAGAGAATAGAGCAAAGTGGCTTTAAGCTCGACAAGCGCGTTATAGCGCACGAGCCTTTGGGTTTCCACGACTACAATAACTTGCAAATGAACGCGTTTGCAGTAGTGTCGGATAGCGGAACGCTTCCTGAAGAAAGCAGTTTCTTTACATCAATAGGAAATCCATTCCCTGCAGTATGTATAAGAACGTCAACCGAGCGCCCCGAAGCGCTTGATAAGGCATGCTTTATTCTTGCAGGCATTGACGAAAAATCACTTTTACAGGCAGTAGAAACGGCTGTAGATATGACTGCTAACGGCGACCACGGAATTCCCGTTCCCGTTTACGTAGAAGAAAACGTTTCCACTAAGGTTGTAAAGATTATTCAGTCTTACACGGGCGTAGTAAATAAGATGGTTTGGAGAAAATTCTAAAAAATAGAGGAGCGGTAAAAATGAATATAGAACAAATTTTATTTGGACTGCTCCGTCATGCTTTGGGGGTGGCCCCACTAAACGAAAATCAGTTAAAACAAATTAAGGAAGAGCTTTCGGAAGAAAAGGCTAAACGTCTTTTTGCGCTCGCAAAAAAGCACGATTTGGCGTATTCGGTATGCAAGGCTCTTTTTGACTGCAATTTAATAAACCCCGAACATAAAGAATATGCGCGTTTTTTCAAAGAGTTTAATCTCTGCTTGTTCCGTCACGAAAACCAAAAACACCAATACGAACGCATAAAGAATTTCTTGATAGAGCAAAATATTCCATTTATACCCTTAAAGGGAGTGGTTATAAGAGAATATTATCCACAACAAGCGCAAAGGTCGAGTTGTGATATAGACGTGCTTGTTAAAGAAGAGCAAATTGAAAGCATTGTCGATGCCATTTGTGAAAATCTTGGCTATACTTGTGATAAAAAACGCGGGTTTCACGATTACAGCCTTATGGCTCCGGGCGACGTAAGTTTAGAACTTCACTTTTCATTAAAGGAAAACCGTAAAAACATAGACGGACTTTTAGAAAAAGTTTGGGAGTATGCAAAGCCCGTCGGTAAAACAAGTGAACACTATCTAACTAGCGAATTTTTGCTTTTTCATATCGTAGCGCATGCAAGCTATCATTTTTTAAGCGGGGGCTGTGGCGTAAAGCCTATTATGGACATTTATATATTAAAGGAAAGGCTTGATATAGATAGCGACGTCTTTAATAGTTTTTTGGAGCAATGTTCATTGACTGTTTTTTACAACTCGCTTTTAAAATTAGCCGAAGTTTGGCTTAACGGGAAAGAGCACGACCAACTTACCCAAAGAATGTCCGACTATATTTTAAGCGGTGGGGTATACGGCACGAGAGAAAATTCAATCGCTATTCACTATGCTAAAAACAAGACCAAACGAAAATATATTTTGTCGCGAATATTTCTGCCATACGAACTTTTATGCACTCGCTATAAAGTGTTAAGAAAACATAAATGGCTATATCCATTCTGCCAAGTGGCAAGATGGTTTGCGCTTTTGTTTAATAAAAAGAAACTAAAAAATGCCAAAAAAGAAGTGCAGGTAAGCGCACAAATCACCGAGAAAAAACGTCAAGATACCGAAGCTCTCTTAAAGAGTATAGGTCTATAAATTACAAGTTCAAAATTATTCAAAATTAAGCACGCTTTTGCAAGCGTGCTTTTTTAATAACAAAAATCGTTTGAAAAATACTGAAAAACTCAAAATTCGACAAAATAGTTCAAAAATATTTAAATATTTTTTAATTTTGTTCAAAAATCTCTTGCATTATTTTGATTTATTTTGTAACATAAAAGCATACATAAATTTTTAGGAGAACTATTATGCA
>JAFVWA010000080.1 GCA_017501885.1 Clostridia bacterium
CCGTGGTGTTGTCTGCATTTTACTAAATACAAATTCAATGTATACAGAAAGATATAAGGAGTGGGAGGGATTCCGCCGTAGTTGGCATTGTAGGAAAATCCAAAAGTTTAGATTTTCCCACAATGCTTATCTTTTGGTCTCTGGTTCGGAATAGTGTAGTGCTGGCGGTCTATCTCTTGTTTTCGGTTGCTTGCTTCCTTACCGTACATGAGCATTATTTCACGGGATGTTATCAAGTTAGAAATGAATGGATGGTTGATAGATCTAATCTTGTTAGCCAATGTTTCTGAAGTAACAGTTTCTCCTTTATTTAATTTGTTAAGAGTATAGTTACTAATCCCTGCTTTTTTTATTAAATCTTTTTTCTTTAAGTCTTTATCAATTAGTAATTTCCAAAGTCTTTTATAGCTGATAGCCATATAAATCCCTCCAAAATTATTCTATTTATATTATTATAACATAAAATAGAAATAATATCAAGAAAAAAGTGCAACTTCGCTCACTTTTTTATGCTCTTATAAAAACAATTACCAATCCTTACAATCTTCATCGCTACAGTCTTCACAATCGCAATCTTCAAAATGTTGCCCACACCCTTCACACTCTTCCTCCCAAGACACCTCATCATAGCTATACTTCTTAGAGTGTCTTACTGATTTATTAGACAAAGGACAAAATAACGCATCTAAAAAAGCAAATAGTAAACTCATACCCTTATCCCTTATAATTATTTGACAAATTATTTATATAATCTTGTAAAAGGTTGACAACCATTATAGGCGAAATTACTTTCAACTTATCCCCGAAAGAACAACACCAACCATAAAACTGTGGACTAAGCTGAACTTCCGCTTTAAACTCGTACATGCCATCATTTAATACTGTAAATTTGGTATCTACACCGAAAACATCAAACACTACGTCTATCAAAGACTTATCAACACGGAAACGCACTTCTTGTCCTTCTCCGCCATACATTCCAAAGAGTTGCTTTTTATGTTTCTTTATATCAAACTTTTCAAACTCTTTCAATTCTTCCTTATCGTGGCGAGATACTTGAACGCTATCCATTCTATCTACACGATAATGCATCATATTGTTATGGAACATATCATAACCCAAGAAATAATAATTATCATTATCCATAACAAGTGCATAAGGATTTATATAATAAAACTTGCCTTCTTTACGATATACACGCTTATGATTATTATCAAAATCAAAATACGTAAACTTTACTTTCTTATTGTTTTGAATTGCCTCAGTGATAATCTCTACGTTAGCGTATATAGTTGGATTGTCCGTTTTAGTATCATTAAAAGCAACTATGTTGTCCTTTAACGCTTCCCCTCTACGGCTACCCGCTAAAAAAGCAAGTTTCTCAACGAATACTTCCGTTTGCTTGTCTGTAATAAATCCCGCTGCCTGAACAGCATCCATCATAATACGAATTTCAGCAATAGAAAACTTTCTATCCTTAACGTAATACATATTGCTCTTAGAACGGCGACAAAGGATTTCATATCCACACTCGTTAAGCGCATCTATATCCGCATACAACGTTCTTCTATCACAATCAATCCCAATTGAATTTAACTTCTGCAACAGCTCTGTTGTTCCCATGGGATTTTCCTCATCGGTTTCCTGCGAAAGAATTTCCCAAATTTTAACGAGTTTCAACTTTAATATCTTGTCGGTCATCATAAATTCGCCCTCCATACAGCAACATTATACCATATTTTACCATATTTGTAAAGGGCAAGTTGTACAACCACCACGACATCATAGCAACTTTTTATGAGAAATCATAAAAAATAAGCACTTTATGTTTGTGTATGGTAGCATAGAGCTCGGCGCTGTCAACGGGCTAAAACTTTTTGAAACAATATCAATAATTATTTATGTCAAGCAACATTATGCTTGGCATTTTTTATTTTTAACAAAAACTTTTATCCTTTTTCGCTGACAGCACCACTTTATTTAGTAGAACCATATTGTTAATATCACTCTATGCTACTGTGGGCGTTGCCCTTTTGGGCACAAACAAATTTTTTTCAAAGGAGAAAAACAAAAATGATCAAAGTTGCAATTAAGAACTTACGTAACAGCAAGCCGAAACACCCTTGGCAAGTTAGAGTTGACCGAGCAAGTATTTTAGGCAATCCGTATCACATGGTCGATGAATCCCAGCGTGATAAAGTGTGTAATCAATATGAGGAATATTTCAATGAAAATATGAAATATCCTGACACCGCTTTTTATAACGAAATCGAACGTTTATACGGGATTATGAAAGAATACGGTAAGTTAGAACTCTACTGTTGGTGCGCTCCCAAACGTTGTCACGCAGAAACGATTAAAGCTTATTTAGAAGCAAGACAGCCCGTCTATGATTTAGAAGAACTCTTAGGCGAAGTACAAGATATGATTGAAGAACGTAGAGCCATTGAAGGCTCTTATTTTTATTAAAATGGAGGCAAATATGCAACGTGTAAATTTATTTGAAAAGAAACAAAATTGCGAAATTAGAATTGAAAAAATCCGTTTTGAAATACAGCAGGTAGAATCTTATCCCACATCCCCAATAAACGAGAAAAAACTCGAAAGACTTGATACGGAACTTTCGTTAGAATATGAAGCTTTAGAGTATTATAAAAATCTGATTTCCAATTTAGAAAACAATTGAGGAGGCAAATATGCAAAACACAACAAAATTTCAGGTTATCTACAACGGCGAAACGCTCGAATTTGAACACGGTGCACAAGCCTATATCTTTGATTACGCCCTTTATTGGGATATTGATAAGCTCGGCTTAAACGTACTCAAAGCCTTTGTTTATTTCGTATATAGATGCTATATGAAAGACGACAACGCTACCCCTCTCGGCGCTCTTACCGACTATATCGCTGAACATTGGACGGAAATTCAAGGGAAAAAACCCGATATTTATGACATCTTAGCAGATTTTTATGCGCAATTACCATAAGGAGAAAACATTATGAAAGAAATTATTATCTATGACAACACCAATCACGAAGAACGTTATGACGAAGCGAAAGATTTTCTATTTGGTACAAGAGCTGAAGATTTTGATTGGCAATCTATTGAAGACGTTCCTGAAAAAATGATTTACGATGAAATGTCGTTTATGGAAGGGCTTGATTTTCAATATTTTCAAGACAAAATGTGCCAGCTCATAGCAAACGGTATTTGCATTATTATGGGTACTTGCCAAAGATGGAACGGACGAGTTTCTTGCGGACGTTTCATTGAAAGCTTCGATGACTTTTTATCATTTGTCGATCACCTCGACTACCTTACAATTAAAGACCGAAACGGTCATTTGATTATAGATGGAGCCCATCACGACGGGAATGATAGCTACGAACTTAAAATTCTCACAAAACAAGGCTTTCAATACGCCGACCGAAACGAATTTGCGCATACAAAAGAGCTGCACGAAAAAATTATGAATACTCGTGCTTATTCAAAATTACCAAAATTAGCAAACTTATAAGGAGATTTACTATGCAAAAAATAACTGAACTTTATGACGCCTATTTAGCAAAAGAACGCGAAGAACGCCGTATCAACGAACGTATTATTGACCGTGAATTACAAATCGCAAGACTTGAAAAGAAAAAATCTAAACTCGGCGGTTGGCACGCAAATCTTGTTATTCCCCTTGCGGAAATTTTAACCCCCTTACTCGAATGCGAAAGCTACGAAATTCTCGGTCCGTTTGGACTTCGCGCCGAAACGTCTATTTGGTTTAAGAAAAAGGACTCCACCGCAAAATATTGTGATTATAGTCTTACCTTAACCGTACATAACGAATGGGATAAAGACAATTATTACAAAGGACAATATTGTATGAGTACGATGAAAAGCGTTCATTTACGTTACGACACCTACGAACGCGACAATTCCTATCAACACGGCAGTATCGGGGAACTTAACGGATTTAATAAAATTGAAGCACCACTGCCAGAATCCATTGACGAAATTATTGAACTTATTAAATCAAAAAAAGGAGAATAACTATGAACGACCTTTATTTAGTTTTATTTGATTGGAGTACAGAAGATGCCGCTGAAATCGAAACGTATCTTTACAGAAATTACGCTGATGCCGTACAAAAATTTAAGAAAATTATTGCAGACGAAATGAAACCCGACCAAAGCTGGGTTGGAGATTATGCTTTTAACAGCGCAGGCAAATTAAATGATGGTTACTTCCACCACGAATTTATAGATGATTCCACGGGGAAAGACCTGTATTGGCAAGTGGGGAAATATAGTGAACCCGAAACTTATTGCTTTTTAACGTTAAAAAATATGAAAGTTTTATAAGGAGAAACGCTATGCAAGATTATTACTGCTTACTTACCCACGGTTTCAAAACCGAAAAATGTTACACCCCAAACGAACCCTTTGAAAAGATAGAAAGCTATCTTAAATCAATCAATTTGTCTTACAAGCAAGTTTTTAACAAGTGCGACGGCAAAATGCAGGTTATCGTTTATCAGTATTCCACCCTTTATATGGAAACTTTTATTATCCATAGAACAAGAGATTTACAATAAGAAGGAGCAACCTAATGAAGAAAAATAAAATATACGGCTATGAAGTCGGCTATCGAGAACTCGGTAGCCGATTTAATCGTTATTACACCGCTTTAACCTATAAGCAAGCAATCAGCTCGCTTCGGATATATCAAAAATATCCAGTAAGAGAACGAGAAAGCAATCGTCCATTGATAGATCCCGTATGGGAAATTCAACCAATAACTAAAAAAGAGATACTGCGTAGCATTTTAGACGAACTTCCATTCCTATGGAAGCATTCCACTTTACCTTTATCGTTGGGCTTATGGTAGCATAGCGAAAACCCAAAGTCAACGCGATAAAAATTTTTGATAATTCTTCCAATTCAATACAATCACAAAATTTTTTATCGTTTTTCGCTGACTTCGGGAGGACGTTAAACTCGTACATGGTATGCTCTTTTTTCACTATGCTACTTGGGCCCTGCCGATAAAGGCAAATAAAAGCTATAGGAGTAAAGGAATATATGTACAAAGAAAACGTTTATAGAACTTTCAACATTTGGAGAGATGGAGATATACTTCATGTATTTATCACGGTTCCCGTTAAAAAATATGAACAGTATAAGAAAACTATCGATTATGTAAAAAGAATTTTATGTATGAATTTCGATTTAGATTTTGACGATGATCAATTCTACTTCACATTAGGTGATTTCGATGAATATAACGAATTCAAAGAATATTTCTATAGATATCTTTGCTGTTTTCAAAAGGAGAATAAGTAAATGAAAATTGACTTCAGTAAAAATACGTTAATTATTACTCTCTACAATCCAGATAACGTTGGTCTTGTATGGAAAGCTATCGAAGAAATGGAAACTATGCTCTGTAAGAAACTTGACGTTGATGAAGATGATTTTGAAGAGTTCAATGAGCTTCAAATCGATGTTAATGATTATTACGAATACCTCACTTATAGAAGATTACTTTTGGACTTTTGTCCTATTTATTAAGATTATGAAAGAAAAATATACGATTATAAAACCTTGTAAATTATTATCCGTATCCCACGGCTTAAAGGGTAAAATGGAGGGTATGCCAGCAATTACGTCCTCTATGCTTTGCAATGCATACTGCGAGCGTTTACGTTCTATATCAGGTACGGTTTGTGAAAAATGCTATACTCTTAAATACTTACAATCCCGTCCAAGCGTAGCGAAATGTTATAGGGAAAATACTGAACTGCTAACAAAAAGTGTTATCCCTATCCACCAACTCCCGTTCATCAACGCAGCAATGTGCCGACTGGAATCGTTTGGTGATATTATCAACGCAACCCACTTACATAACTATATCAACTTAATAAAGAAAAATAGCCACTGTATGTTCTCACTGTTCACAAAGAACTATACGGTGGTTTTTAATTATTTTAAGACGCACAAACAGCCGAAAAATTTATCCATTGTAATATCTTCTCTGCTTCTCAATCAACCCTTTGACGTGAAGTTTTTAAGTGAAACACCGCTTACAAACGTAAAGATTTTTACTGTATATACAAAAGCCTACGCTAAAGGAAATAACATACCTATCAACTGTGGAAAAAATCGCTGTATTGATTGTCAGCGCTGTTATAAAAAGAATAAAACTCCGATTTTCGTATCGGAGATTTTAAAATAAAAATCTATTTGAAAGGAGAAAGAAAACTATGAAAGAAAAACAAAAAGCAAAAGCAATCGAGCTGATGAAGCAAATAGGCATTTATAAGCCATATATCGACGGCTTTGAAAAAGAAGACCAAGTATGCTTTTTCGAGCAATTTGCAGGATTTTGGGTATATCAAGAACCCGATATTGAGGCAAAGATGAAACAGCTTGAAAAAGAATACGAATGTCGTGTATATGCAATTACGCACGAGCTTACACAATTTGGTGAATGTTATTCCTTCCTCATCGTTACTGCATACGAAGAAGAATGGGATAGAAGCGTTGTTAGTGAAAAAAATAACCACTATGCGTTTGCATACGTCTGGAATAAAGACGACGATTGGTGCAGTGAGTTTGGAACCATCGTAGTAAAAAGCTATGGTGGCGGAATTAAAAGAATCGGATAAAAAAATAAGGAGATATATTATGAATCAAAGAACTAATGCAGGTTATACGATTATAGCTAACATCGCGCTTCCCGATTGCGAATACGTACTTGGGGAAAAACAGACCGAAAACAAAGAACCTAAATACGTTACGTGGTATTGTGTGAACAATGAAAATTATTATTACGGCTACTATACCAATAATAAAAACGATGCGCTGATTACACTTTATAAACGCGCTAAAAAAGAAATCAATTATCGGATCGATAAATTAAATTTAATAATCAAAGGAGAATAAATATGGATTTGATTGTAGCACGCTTTTGCTTTGCTGATTCTTTATACAGCGAGCAACCAAATTTCATTGATAGGCTCGCGCACGAAGCCGCAGGAGAAACCGATGTAATCACTATTACAAAATCCCTCGAGGAAGCTCTTATCTACAAAAGCGAAAAGGAAGCTCAAGACGTATTAGACACTCAACCTGAATGGGTAAAAAGAGATTTCTGTATCAGAAAAATATGCCTTTATTACGGCTCCCTTACCTTAAATATTAAATTATTACAACAGGAGGAAAAATAATGAAACCCTATAAAGCTATGGCACATATCCATTCCTTGAATGGAGAACTTAAAGAAGTAACCGTCTTGGAAAACGA
>JAFVWA010000081.1 GCA_017501885.1 Clostridia bacterium
ACCCCAAAAAAATCATCTTTTAACTTTGTTTCTATATATTTCCCAATAAATGAATTTGATTCCTTTGGTCCGCCAATACTTGACACTCCAATTATTGAAGGAGAATTATTAAAATAAATTGTTGTATTCATTATATTTATTTTGTGATTATAAAAATGAATTATACAAAAAAGCAGAGAGAAATTTGATTTCTCTCTGCTTAAAATATAGAATCTATAATTAACCAGGTATAATATCAACACAACGTTTAATCTCTGCTTTATCTAAAACATCAAAATATCCCGCATTTTTAAGAGCAAAACAATACATTAAAGGCTGGGGATTAACCGTTTCAAAATAAATGCCTGCAACAGTTAAAGGTTCAATAATAACGTCACTAATAGCAACCCTAAATATGTCTGACTCGAGAATAATATCAAGCGAGCCGCTACTGTTAAGTTGCTTAATTTTAGAGATGTCAAATCGACAAGTAAATGCTGAGTCGCCGGTAGAATCACTACCCTTAAATTCTTTAATAGCCTTTAACAAGTGGACAATTTCATGATCGTGCAAAATTGCAATTTTATTATCTGTAATTTCTTTAACGCTAACAAAATTGTTGCCGTGGTCAACTTCAAAGTCTAAAGCCTTAGCAGCTACTTCAACGCCTTCTCCAATAAACTTAACGTTCTGAGTTATAGTTGCTCTTAAAATTGAACTTCCCGCAAGATTTTCAATCTGCGTATCATTATATTGAGTTGGATCGAAGTTAGATTCTGTAAGCGCTTTCGCATTAGCAATATTATTAATGTTAATAGAGTTTAACGCTGTAAAGAAATACGTTAACTCTTGAACAGAAATAACTTTCATTGTCGCGTCTGTAATAGAAATAACGTTACTAACTATTTGAGTAATTTCATCATAATTGCCTTGCCCATCGTTTAGCCTAGCTAAGAGAGGAACTATTAAATAGTCGTCGGCTTCGTCAGAAGTTTCAATAATCTTAGTTGAAATAGTTGCATGTAGAATTTGACTTCTTGAAATCCAGCCTTCTACAAATAGTCCACTTTCAGTGTGATCATATAACGAAATTAAGTTGAAATCATCAACTTTAACGTCTTCTACGTCACCAACGTTTCCTACACCTATTCCATTAGTTAAAATATCTAATAATGAATTTAATTCAGACTTGAGTAAAATCTTACAAACGCTTGAGTTAACGTCTTCAGTAATTTCAACACTATTTTTAGGAATAGAGAAAACATCATTATCACTACTGTCTTTAGTTTCGATTATTTTATCTGAAACTGTTGCATGAATAATTCTACTCTTTGAAATCCAACCATCAACAAAACTACCTGATTCTTCATGATCATATAAGCTTTGTAGGTTAAAATCATCAACCTTAACGTTTTCAACGTCACCAACACTTGTAATACCGATGCCAGATGTTAAGAAATCAAGTAAAGAATTAAGTTCTGTTTTAATAATAAGTTTGCAACTATTTGAATTAATATCTTCTATTTCTTGGGTGCGATCTTTTGGTATAGATAAAACATTATTGTCACTACTATCCTTAGTATCGATTATCTTTCCTGAAACAGTTGCATAAATAATCTCACTCTTAGAAATCCAACCATTAACAAACTGTCCGCTTTCCGTATGGTCATGTAGTGATTTTAAATTAAAGTCATTAACATCAATTAATTCAACATCCCCAACTGTAGTTTTGCCAACTCCATTAACCAAAAAGTCAAATAATACATTAAGTTCTGACTTTATGATAAGTTTACATGAATTTGAATCAATATCTTCAATTAGTTCTGCCTGATTATTTGGAATAGTTAAAATGTTATTATCGCTACTATCCTTAGTGTCAATAACCTTTTTAGAAACAGTTGCGTAAATAATTCGGCTCTCTGAAATCCAACCATCAACTAAGTTTCCGCCTTCTTCATGGTCATATAAACTGTTTAAGTTGAAAGTATTGATATTAATATCCTCTATTCCTGCAACAGTCTCTAAATGGATTTCATTCGTTAAAATATTAAAGATTGCACTAAGTTCATTTCTTAATAAATTTCTAAAACTATTTCCTTTAATATCAGTAGTTGAACCAACAACATCACCTGGAATAGTTAACATATCCCCACTCGTGTTTGATTCAATAAATTTATCAGAAACGGTGGCACGGATAATTTCAGCATCATTTTTATCAACGTATTCATTGATAACGCTAATGCTTAATTTTTCATTATCGTCCATGTTGTTAACTTTACCTACCGTATCAAAGCCTAAATCAACGGCAAATGATAAGAGATTGTAAAGTTCAACGTCTTTAAGAATTTCATAGTTAGGAATAACCAATGCTGCTTCTTCAGGGATAATTAAAACCCCACCCTCACTTTCATTAATAACGTTAAGAGAGATTGAAGAAACTAATAATTTTGAAGTAAATTGAGCCTTTTCCTTATCATAATAATTCTCTTTAAAATCGTTAAGATTAAAAGAATCCTTATTAATGTTTTCAAAAGAATTACCATCTTGACTATCATCACTTGTAAAGCTTTCAAGAAGACTTGACAAAGAAGAAATCTCTGAATATTTATATACCTTATAATCCGTATAGTTAACGTCGTAAGCTTCGGGATGGTCTTGCAAAAATTCATTTGATTGAATTTGCTCCTCAACTGAATCAGCAATTAAAAGCTTAAATAATTCTGAGTTATATAAAACGTTTAATCTAACAATTGAATTATGTGTTCCGTCTTGATTTTTATCAATACTAAGCGGATAATCTTCTGAAGAAATCTGCTCATTAAAATAAGGGAACATTGCCATTGCGTCATCAGTTGCATTATCTAAGTCTACTACATCCAAAACGAGCAATGACTTAATCAACCCACTAACGTCTTCTTTCTTATAGCAGTCGTTTTGTTTAAAGAAAGACAAAGATTCTACGTTATCATCATCAGAGCCAATTGCATCAACTAAACCGTCATCAACAACGTCTGAGAAATAATACTTAATTATAGAAGAATTGTATGAAAGATCAAGTAAACTGCCACTCTTTTCGTCATTATAGCCGTATGATTCAACAGTGATTACATTGCCGATTGCATCAAAATAGTCGTCTACACTAAACGAATCTTCATCATTTAAATCCTTAATATCAAGGAAGTCGATAACGTCTATCAATGCGGCAAATTCGTTATATTTAATTATCCCGTTTTCTAACGCTTCATCAATACCTTTTTGTGGAATATCAGATGGTAAAGAATCAATAATCAAGTCTGATATGGTATGCTTAATGATTTGAGAATTATATAAAACTTGTGATTTAAGAGGTTGTTCAACGGAAATACCATCATCAGATATAATACTGGAAATTTTTGTTGCTGGATAATTTAACTTATTTAATGTTTCATCAGATAATAAATTATCAAAAGCGTTATCTATATCTTTAAACTTATCCGTTGTTTCAAAAAGTTCGTGAGTTGCATCAAATAATTTTACCAATTCACTTTGCTTTTTAACCACAATATTTCCATCAACTACATGATATTCAACAAGCCAATTCTCAGGCGTGCTTAAAGAATCGGGGAATTTTAATGTTTCTCCAATTTCACCATTTCGATTGTCCGAAAGCCACTTTCCCGCTGTTGCTTGAATAATATAACTCTCGCTAATGAGTTTATAGATAACTTTATTCTCAAATAAGTTACCATTAGCATCAAGAATATCTTCAAATAATGTATCAGATTCTAAATCAACGTCATCTGGAATGAGATCAAAAATACCATATGTAGTTGGATCGTCTTTATCAGCCGTTGAGAAAAGCGAATCCATTATAAGTGAAAATTCATTATGTTTGATAAGGTTAAGAGTATTACCATATTTATCCTTTTCTTTGGCGATATCAGGAACGTAAATAACAGTTTCATCTTCAAAAGCCATGCTAAGTATAGCAGCAGAGGAAAAAGCACGTAAAAGAATTGATTCTTCAATGTAATCAATAACGTTTTTGTTGTATATATCTTTATGAGTTAAAGCACCTTTAGCATCATTAAACAACGTAACAAAGTCGATATCTTCAGCTTTTTCTTCAACAATCGTTCTAAGAAGTTCCCTTGCGTCCATGTCTAATGCGAGATTCTTGATAACCGTTAAGAAATTAAACAGTTCACCATGAACAACAACGCCGGCGTTATTAACGTAGTTGACGTAGTTTATATTCTCAGGATAGTAAGAATAAGCGAATGCTTCAGACATCGCCTTTTCTATTTCTTTATAAACTTTGTTTGTAGAAATTAGACGCGCACCCATTTTTGAATTAGATACAAAATCTAAAATCTCATCATACGCATCGACAAGTTCTTCGTTATCGAAAACACCTTCAACATATGACATTATATCGTTGTTTTCAGACTTGCTTACTTCATCTATTTTTCTATAAATTTTATTAATATCAGATGCTGTATCAACAAGCGCTACTATTTCATCTGTCCAATCAACGTCTAAGTTTTCCGAGTATCTATCAACAGCGGTTACGTAATTTTCGTCAAGAACTTTTCTTTCAACAAAACTATAAAGTCTACCTAAAACACCATTAATACTATCTTTATTTTTATTATTTTTTGAAAAGACTTTTAAGTCTTCTAAATAATGCGTAACGGATAAAACGGCATCAATAACGTCGCAGTCTTCTTCCATTATTCCTGCATTAATTAATTCAGTAAATACGTCGTAAACAACTAATAAATCTTTTTTTGAGAAAATATCAGATGCTTTTATGTAAGGTAAATCTTGATTTCCTGTATATTCGATTTCAAAAGGAATAACGCTTGATTTATAGCCCTTAGTAAATAAAATATTTGTAATATCTTTTACGTCGTCATCAAACGATTCTGCAAATATTTCAGAATTATTAATGTTTGCAGCATAGGTATCAACAACTGAAAAAAGGAAATCTCCAATAAAGGTAGATTTATTAACGTGAGATTCTAAAACTGAGCGAAATTCTACTTGAAAAGCCTTATCGTTAAGTAATGTCATGAAAGAGTCTGGCTCAACGGTATCTTCCATTAAATCATTTATAGCGCCATATTCAATAAGTAAGGATCCACATTCTTTTATAAAAGTAACGTAGTTTCCAATTTCTTGTGTAAAATACACCTTTTCAACTTCGCCTGTAGCGGGGTTTTCAAGATCTCCAGATAAAACTAAACCACCAATATAAAGGTAAAGTGGTGTCCCGTCACTTGTTTTAGGTAAGTTTAATAACTTAAATATTCCATTATCTCCATACGACTCTACGGAGTTAAGTATATTATATGCTTGATTAGTTTGCGCATCTCCAAAATCATGTGCTGGTAAGCCCTTTTCTCCTGTTCCAGCAAACATATACATCACGTTGCCCAAGAAAGAAAAACCAATAATTGCACTTACAAGTGAACAACAAAAACCAATTAAACCGCCTGCGAGTCTACGACTTTTGTATGGTTTATACTTTGAATTTTCTGCAAATTTTTTATTTCTTTTAATTTTGTATCTCCAGTTCGGATAAAAAAGAACGTAACATACGTATAAAATAGCACGTAAAATCAAATACAAAACAAAACAAATAATAAATACCACAAGTTTATAAAGCATATCTACTAACGCAACAAGATATTGAACATTTTCTCTAATAGCTGTTGCGATAGCTGAGTCTACCGACTCTAATGCAACAACAACGTAGTCAGCTAATATGCCCTTAACCGTCAAACTATTACTATTTACATCTAAGGTGTTTTTAAGAGTGTCGCCAAGAAGGTTATAGATTAAATTATCAAAAAATTCTAAGTTTGTAAACAGCACAAAAAGGGTGATACAAAAACCACCCGCAATAAGAGTATGTATTAGAGATATTCTACTTTTACGTAATCCTCTAATAACACCAATTAAAAATCCAATCAATAATATTAAACAAAATAAGATCGTTGGAGCCCAAGTTATAATAATACTTATAAATTTTTCCATAACTCTCTAAAAATAATAAATTAAAATAATCTATCAGGTAAGTAAGATACTCCACCTACGATAATTAATTGTTGTCCTTTTTCTAATCCGTTAAAGTAACCATCAGGCAAAGAATCAACGTCCATATCTATAATTTCAATAATTTGTAAAGACGATGGGATTTTTCCGCCAAAAATTTGTGAAAACTTGGTAATATGGTTTGTTTTAGAGAATGCAAGTTTTTCAATTTTTGATGATTCTTCAAGACTGTTAATGAGCAAATCTGCGTTTGGAACAATAACTTCTGTTAAAGCAGAACAGTTTGCAAGTGCCCTTTCTCCCAATTTGTATACAAAATTATAGTTGAAAGTCTCAAAACCAGTATTTTCTAATGCACCATATCCAACAACCAATTTGTTAGATGTTTCATAAACTATTTGGTTTAGATTAACACAGTTCTTAAACGCTTCGCTTTCAAGCGAAATTACAGACCTTGGTAAAGTAAGTTTTTCTAAACCATTTCCAGCAAAAGCACGTTCGCCAATCTTATTGATTGTAATTTCGTAGATTTCAGGTTCACTATAAATAGGCTTTTCAGTTAAACCTAAAACATATTTAATACCGTCTACACAGTAGTTAACGTAGTAATTAAAATCACGAGCTAAGGAGTAACTAACTGATTGCTTAACGACAACGTCCTTATCGTTACCAAAATAATCTAACAAAATACCGGAATGGGCATAATCAAAATCGCCAACTGAAAAAGTAATTGATTCGTTAAGCAAATTCTTTTGACTGGTAGAATGAAAGAAAATCGCATAAAAACTTACGAATATAAAGCAAAAACTAAGCAAAAACCCTAATACTTTAGGAATAATCACCTTGTTCTTTTTTGAAACTTCAGCAAATTGGAAGCGGTTTTTCTTATTAATTTCAGAAGAATGACCGTCTTTTAATGCATAAACTTCTTCTTTTACTCTTGCTTGAATCTTTTCAGTTGTTTGTTGCTGAATACTTGCAGTCTTACTGTTCTTTTTAACCTTCTTATATTCTGCTTTTAATTCCTTTTTTGTTTTAGTTGTTGGAATATCTTTTTTGTGCTCTTCAAAACTATAAGAAATAGGAGTAAAGATACCATTTTCCCAAATAGTCGTTGTAAAATGGGCATACAAAAGGTTAACAGAAACTCTTGCGCAATCAAAATGCGCCTTCATTTTTGCTTCAGGGATAAAAGTTTTGTTCTTTCCAACAATAATCTTGTTATGTTTTATAATATTTTTTTCAACAATATTTCCATCGGCATTGTATTGAACAACTTCAAATCTAACGCCATATAAAATTTGATTTAAATTATTGTTAAACTTAAAAACAATATATTTCTCTCTTTTTCTATCGTCGGTAAAAATTACGTATTCGTCTAAAGAAACAACGCTTTGTTTGTTTTCGGAATACTTGAATCTTTTTATATCGTTAAATGAATTCATATTCAAGCACACCTCCGTTTCTTGCTTTTCTACTCTTTGCAGCAAGTCCAATTCTATGGAAAATAGAAATTAAAGCTGCAACCACAACGGAAGCAATCAACAATATAATATTAACAGTTCCGTTAAAAAAAGCTCTTGAAAAGGTTTCTCCACCCACAAGCTCAACAATGCCATGTCTTGCGGCAACGAAAAAACCAAGTAAGGTAAAAAATTTAAAGAAGCAATATGCTCTTATTTTAGCACGTGAAATAGGTTTAATAGCCGAAGTGTTAATTTCTTCTCCATCAACCTTGTTTATTATAATATTTACATATTTACAACGTCTTTTTAAGGCAATAATCTTTGATGAATCACTTGTAGATAATTCAACGCATTTTAAAACAGATATTGCCCTTCTAATACCAGAATATTGGATAACTGTATATGTAATTTTTTTATAAGGTTTATTATAGTGACAAACAAGATACTTGTCAGTCATTGTCTTCATTATAACGTATTTATTTATGTATTTTGCAGTTTCATTGCCCGTGAAATACAAGAAGTTTTTAGAGTTAACTCCTTTACTTCTTTTAACCAATTCATCACGATGAAATTCTTTATAGAATTTATTTCTAATAAATCCTGCAATAAGCATGATCAAGGCACTTAGAACAAACACTCCTGCACCGATCATTCCTACTAATCTCCAAGCGTATAAACTCATTCTTGCACCTCCGAAGAAGTTTCGTCTGTATCATCACTCAAAACTTCATCTGGAAAATCTTGATCATTTAAATCCATTAAAGGTTGTCTATCAAGCACTTCTTTTGACGTATCAAACTCTGAATCTTCAATAGCAAAAACATCTTTAAGGGTTAAGTCTTTTATCTTTTTATTTTTAGCTTTGCTAATGTAAACGCCAACAGCAACCTTATTTTCGTTATACTTATCGTCTACTAAATCTTCATATAAAGCATAATTTGCAACCATACAAGTAAGTGAAAGTTTTGCACTTAATTTCAAAAAATAAATAATTGCAAAAATAATTCCAATAAACTCAACTGCATAAGCAATTTTCCAAATAATGAACATCATCTCTGAATCAACTTGTAATGCAGGAATAGCGCCTTCAAGTAAGTAATCATTAATATAATGAATCAGTGTTCCTGTTTGAATAGACATAACTCCAAATGCGTCAGGGATAAGGAACGTAACAACCAACCACTCGTAAACAAAAAATACAAGTCCAATTATAATCGCATTTAGCAACATGAACCAAAAAACTCTTAATCCATTTAAGAAAACAATAAATTTGCCTTGCGACATTGCTTTATGGCTTTTAGAAAGAATTCTTTGTGGAGAAACTTTGTCATCATTAAAAGCAACGTAAGAAATAGGTGCAGTTCTAAAAAATAGTAAAATAGAAAATACAACTAACGCGATTAAAGCTGGAATAGATAAAAATATTGTTAAATCGTTAAATTCTTTAAGAGTCA
>JAFVWA010000082.1 GCA_017501885.1 Clostridia bacterium
AAACGTGCGGAGTATTTTCAATCGTGTTTTTGTATGTATGGATAGAATCAAAACCTACTCTAACTCCTTTTTCTAACCAATAATCGTTGTAGGCTTTAACAACGCTATTCGTAGAGTTCAATAACTCACAATAGCGGTTCAAATCACTAATAACTTGTTTTTGAAAGTTTTTTAATTCCATAATTTTACCTCTTAAAGCCTTGTAATATCACGTGGTATTTTCTTAAATACGATATTAAACTTTTCCATTACTTCTTGTGCGAGAACACATTTATCCGCGTAAATAATGTATTCCGTTGCTTTTGTGTTTATCGTTGATAAAAATTCGTGGTTAAGCGTAGTGATTTCATCTTTTTTGTAGAAGAAGTAATACGCGGTGTCATTATTCTTGCCTAATAAATAAGGATTGTCCGCCCTATCCGTATCAAGTGGCTTTTTAGTTTCCATATAATAAACGTATTTGCGAATTTCTTCTTCGGGGACTTCTTCATTTAAATTTTTATCGTCCTTAAACAAAGGTTGTCCAAGTTCATAGTAAGTGAAATCACCGGGAATACCTGCAACTGCTTTATCGTCTTTACCATATCCGTTTATAACGCGCTTTACTCTTTCTGCGGTAATGGTATCAGCATAATCCATCATTTCCACAAGAATAAACTTGCGTTTTCCACCATTTTTATTAAGATTTAGCACCGCGTGGGCTGTGGTTCCTGAACCTGCAAAAGAGTCTAAAATTATTGCATCTTCCTTATCCACAAACTTCAGTAAATATTCAATTAAAGATGTATCTTTAGGATAGTCAAATACTTTTTTCCCAAAAATATTAATTTGTTCTTTTCCCGCTTCTTCTGTTGTTGATACGCCAACCGTATCATCGATTAAGTTAGGCGGAACTTCAGCACTATATTCTTCTCTTTTATATGAAAGAACAAGTTGTTTTGATAGATTTATACGTGTATTTGCTTGTATATTTTTATCTAATGTCTCTTGTATCCAAATAAAACGATTTTCAAATCTAACCGTATTTTGATTTACGCCATCTTTAATAATTAAATCGTCAAGCAATTTGTTTGGGAATTTTTGTGTTCCATATACACCCGCTTTAATTATGCCATCAGCACCTTTAAAATGAATACTATGGGGCGGAAATGAAAGAATTTTATAAGAGTTTTGTGGTTTTGTAAATGGGTCATCGCTAGGACTATTTTTCTTAATGCCACCATATTTAATATTATTTTTTTCTTTTTCGTAGCAAAGGACGTATTCTAAGTTTCTCTTAATTTTATAAGACAAGTTCGGCGGGGTTGCCGATTTATACCACATATATTGTCCAACGAAGCACGAAGAACCAAAAATTTCGTCGCAAATCTTCTTTAAGTTATATAATTCGTTTTCGTCAATGGAGATAAATATTCTACCTTCTTTAGACAACAACTTTTGTAAGAGTTTTAATCTTGGATACATCATACAAAGCCACTTGTCGTGTCTTGATAGGTCTTCACCTTCAGCACCAACTACTTCACCGAGCCACTTTTTAATTCTTGGGTCATCCACATTGTCGCTATATACCCATTTACCTTCAGGTGTCCCCGTATTATACGGTGGGTCGATATAAATGCAATCTATCAAACCTTCATATTGTGGAAGAAGGGATTTGAGCGCAAGCAAATTATCCCCGTGAATTATCATATTGTCGGAGTTTTCCGCATTAAACGTATATTTTTTATCAAGAATCCTAAACGGCACTTCTTGATGATGATTTACAACCTTATCTTTTCCAATCCATTCTAACGTAGGCATTATTGTTCTCCCGTTTTCTTTTCTTCTTTAATTTCTTCAATGTGTTCCTCACTACTCGCGACTTTTGGATTCTTTGCATTCATAGCTGTTTGCGCAGCCGCCATAGTAGAAACTAATTTAATAACTTCTAATTGTCCACGTTTATAGGTGTTTTCTGCATTAATTTGGTCTATCAACCCATTAGGAACGTAGGGATTTTGAATAAGTTCCCAATTTACGTTTTTATATTTTAACGCTTTTGCCATCGCTTCAAGCATCTTTGTTTTATTGTCTTCGATTTCCTTTTGTTTTACTTGAACATCCTCAGGCTTAATGTTTAACGACTTCAAATAAGCATTATATTTTTCGATAACGTCTTTATCATCATAGAAAACGATAGGAACTGAATTGAAAACGTTTACCGAGTATTGGTCCACATAACCAAAAGAACGATAAGACATCAAGTGAGAAAAAACACGCATTTTATCCTTACGCTTTTCGCTTCTATCTTGTAAGTTTTGCGCTATAATAACAGCCAAAATCGGGATAATAACTAGCGCCGCCAAATTTATCCATTCCATTATATAAATCTCCTATTGTAATTTTACCACACTAAATATGACGACTTCCGTCATATTTATAAAATTTTTTATTCTTCATCTATAATTTCCACAATATCTTCTATATTGCACTCTAAAACCTTGCAGATTTTAGCCAAAATTTCTGTGTTTACGTGTTCATTTTTGCCGAGTTTTGCAAGCGCAGTAGTTGT
>JAFVWA010000083.1 GCA_017501885.1 Clostridia bacterium
AAGAAAACTAAAAACGGTTTGGAACGCATCCAAACCGTTTTTTCACGTAGGTTGTTTTATTTTTAGAAAAAAATTTTATAAATATGACGGAACTTGTCATGTTTTCTATGATATAATATGGTAAAACAAGAAGTTCTATTGAAAATTTTTGCATATAAAAGCAAAATAAACTAATAAGGTGTATTATGGAAATTAAAAGAGATGTTTATTTAAGGAAATTGATAGACAGACAGCACAACGGCTTAGTAAAAGTAATTACAGGCATTCGTCGCTGTGGTAAATCCTATTTACTTTTTGAACTGTTCTACAAGTATTTGAAAGAGCAAGGTGTTGACGATAGCCATATCATTAAACTTGCTTTAGACGATAGAAAAAATAAGAAATATCGCAATCCTGATGAATTATGCGATTACGTTCACGCACAAATCATTGATGACAAGCCGTATTATATTCTTCTTGACGAAGTGCAGTTTGTGGACGAGTTTGAAGACGTTTTGAACAGTTTTTTGTATATCAAAAATGCAGATACTTACGTAACGGGAAGCAATGCGAAATTCTTGTCAAAGGATATTATTACAGAGTTTCGTGGGCGTGGAGATGAAATTCACGTTTCTCCACTTTCGTTTAAGGAATTTTATTCCGTTTACGATGGCTCGAAAGAAGATGCTTGGAAACAGTATTGTTTATATGGTGGACTTCCTAAGGTTTTGGAATATAAGACTGATGAAGACAAGGTCGCTTATCTCAAGAATATTTTTGAAGAAACCTATTTAACGGATATTAAAGAACGCCATAAGATTCGTAATGATGCGGAACTTGCAGAACTTTTAGATATTCTTTCTTCTTCAATAGGTTCATTAACCAACCCTAAAAAGTTATCTGATACGTTTAAGAGTGTAAAGCAAGTTTCTCTTCACCCCGATACGATTAACAACTACTTAGAGTATTTAGTTGATTCTTATTTGATAGCTCAGTCAAAGCGTTACGATATTAAAGGTAAAAAGTATATCAATACTCCGTCAAAGTATTATTTTACCGATATGGGTTTACGAAACGCAAGGCTTAATTTCCGTCAATATGAAGAAACGCATATTATGGAAAACGTTATCTATAACGAGCTTAAGATTATGGGCTTTAATCTTGACGTGGGCGTTGTTGAATACAGTAAAGCGGTTGACGGCAAGTCTGTTAGAGTGCAAGCAGAAGTTGACTTTGTGTGTAACAAGGCGGACAAGCGCTATTATATTCAATCGGCGTTTTCTATCCCCGATAGAGAGAAAATGCTACAAGAACAAAACTCGCTTACTCGTATAAACGATTCGTTTAAGAAAATTATAATCGTTAAAGATACTATCAAAACACACTACAACGACGAAGGTGTTTTGATATTAAACTTATTTGATTTCTTATTAGAAGAAAACAGTTTGGAGAATTAAAGAAGAAACGCAAAGGAGAAAAGTATGGATAACTTAAATAATCTTTATAATTTTAAAAATCCAATTAGACATTTTTTCAATTTAGACAAAATGAAATTTGAAAATTTAGAAAACCTG
>JAFVWA010000084.1 GCA_017501885.1 Clostridia bacterium
AAGAAAATGGAATGTAATGAGTTCGAAAAATTAAAGATCCCTGTTTTTGTTGAAAAATCTAATTTTATTAGATTTTTCTTCGTTTTTAAGCCTTTTTGCTACGAACAAACTTCGCCTCTCGACGTACCCACGTACGCCTTCGGGTAACCCAACAAAGCCCATATATGGGCTTTGTTGGCTCAGTTTGTCCGTTCTGAAGCATTTTTTCCTATCCCCTGAAAAGGGGGTGTAAAAAAACCGAGTTTTTTTACACCCCCTTTTTATTATGGGAAATTGTTCACAGATTAAATTTTACTGCACGTCTGCGCATATGAATACTTTGTACTATTCCTACGGCTATAAAGCAGGTTACAAGGTTACTTCCGCCGTAGCTTATAAAGGGAAGGGGAATACCTGTAATAGGTAAAAGACCAAGGCACATACCGATATTTTCCACTACGTGGAAGAACATCATTGAGCCAACACCTATACACATAAGTTCCGCAAAGCGGTCGTGTGAGCAGCTTCGTGCATTGTCAAAACAGCGGTAAACAATAATAAAAAGAAGTGCCGTTACAAAAAGTGTGCCGAATATTCCAAGCTCCTCGCCGATTACGGAAAAAATAAAGTCAGTTTGTTTTTCGGGAAGATAGCCGTATTGTGTCTGTGGCCCGTTAAGATAACCGCGTCCCCAAACCATACCGCTGCCGATAGCAAGCTTTGACTGCAGCACGTGATAACCGCTTCCCGTCGGGTCTTTTTCAGGGAAGAACAGAGATATAATTCTGCTTTTCTGATAGTCAGCAAGCAAAAACCATACTACGGGAGATGCAATTGCCGCTATGCCTGCTACACCCAAAATATATTTGCGCCCTATGCCGGCAAAGAAAAGCTCAAAAGCAAAAATAACTGCAAATACCGTTGCCGTACCAAAGTCAGGCTGCAGAAGAACGGGAACAGCATAACAAAGAAAATGTATAATAAGAAAAACAAGTGTTTTTGGCGAGTTAATACTGTCCTGCTTTTTTGAAATATGCTGTGACAAGGTTATTATAAAGCATATTTTAGCTATCTCAGACGGCTGAATGGTTATAGGTCCAAGAACAAGCCAACCCTGCGTTCCGTGCGAAAGCTTACCCACAAGTAAAACAAGAATTAAAAGTCCAATTCCTGCGCCAAAAATCAGATAACGAAGCTTTTCAAAGTATTGATAATTAATAAAGATTACGGCAACCATCGCCATAACGCCAAGCACAAACGCAACACTCTGCACAAGAACGTAACGCATATGTGCGTCAAGAGTATACGCGGCACTGTTTATTACAAAGATACCGACTAAGGCGGCAAGAATACTGCATACTAAAAGCAAAATGTCTGCCTTGTCGGAAAAAATACCAAACTTTTTCACTTAAATCACCTGAAAATATTTTAACAGAAAAGGAAAAGATAATCAATACATTTTAAAGAAATCTTTTCGTCAAAATGTATTGATATTTGGAAAACATTGTGATAAAATATTAAAGTAAAATTTGCGGATGTGGCGGAATTGGCAGACGTGCAAGATTTAGGTTCTTGTGTCCATGACGTGCAGGTTCGACCCCTGTCATCCGCACCACCACCCAAAACACTTATAGGATTTCCCTATAAGTGTTTTGTTGTTTTAGATGTTTATGTAAGAAGTGTGCTGATGAAAAACAAAAAAATGAACTGCACATTAAACTCAAAATGCTTATGGAATATCGTATGAAATATAAAAAAGGTGAAATTACACCCGACAAGTTTCAAACCTTTCTTGAATCCATCTAAACTAAACTAGGCATTACATTCTGCACACCGCTTTATGTAATGCCTTTTCCTTTGCATAAAAAGTGCAGGTGGGGTAAGTACCCTACCTGCAGTAGATTTGCTCTGTAATGGGCTTTTATTGCCGTTACATTTGCATTTAAATTTGATTTTATTTCATTGTTCCGACCATTTTATTTATATCACCATCCGAGTCTACGATGATGGTCTTTGTTTTGGATGGTACCACATATCCAAATC
>JAFVWA010000085.1 GCA_017501885.1 Clostridia bacterium
ATAAATTATCGTTTATAGTTTGATTACAAAGAAAAAGGAGGTTGATTGTTATGGATCAGACCTGGCAAATAATTGTATCTGTCGTAACTGCTTTTGCTGCTATTGTCGCATTAGTAATTTCCATTATTCAAATTTCGAAAAGTAATAAACAATCGTTGTTTGAAAGAAGATTAAATGCATATTTAAAAATTCGTTGGCTGAAATCTTTATGTGATGAAAACAATTCGTTAAAGGAAAATTATCTAAAAGAAGCTAAAGAAGGTCCTATTTTAGTGTTAGATATGCTTTTTTCTTGTATGACTAATAATTCTTATTTAGAAGAAATACAACCTGTGATAAATCACGTTTTAGAGCCTGAGTGGCAAAGAAAATATCTTTTCAAAATAGAAGAATTAAGAAGTCTTTGTGAAGAAGTAAGGTTAATATTCCCGGAAAATATTGGATACAGTCTTGCAGATTTTATTTTTTACTATGAAGAAACGTTGGTTTCTATGTATAAATATCAAATTGCATTAAATCACTTAGAAAAAGAGTGTAAAGAGTTAAATCGACCACTTCCAACGGATGATTCTTTGGAAAATAATTGTAGAAGTGTTGTCGTTAAAAACATAGAAGGAACATTTGAATTATCTGAAAGACTTTTTAAGGAAGGAACGCTTGAAAAAGCAAAAAAAGTAATAAAATTATAATGGGTGAACTTATGAGTAACACTCCGCGTTGTTTACATAATAGCAATTTTAAAAATTTCATTAATGCTGATGAAAATTCAATATTTGGCGTATTGTGTGATAACTATCACGGTGATGCGCTTACGACTACGAGAGAAGCGTGGCGGTCTGAAATATCTATCATAAAGGGTGTTTTAGCAAACTATTCAGATAAAAACGGACAAGTTATATTTGAATATGATATTCCGCGTCTTGGAAAGAGAATTGACGTTGTTTTACTTTTCAAAGGCATCGTTTTTTGCGTTGAGTTTAAGGTCGGCGAATCAAAGATATTGGAAGCAGATATCGACCAAGTTCTTGACTATGCGCTTGACTTAAAAAACTTCCATAAATTTAGTCAGGACAACCTTATTGTTCCTATTTTAGTTGCAACGAATTATCGTAATTCTTCCACAGATATTAGAATGTCTGTTTATGACGATAGAGTAGTCAATCCTCTTGTAACGGGAGAAAATGGGATTTCAAATTTAATATCGAAAATCTTAGATAAGTATCCAAACGAGCCAGAAGTTAATCCGGATTGGATTATCAGTCCGTATGCGCCAACGCCTACGATTATTGAGGCGGCGAAAACGCTTTATGAAAGTCATTCAGTAGAAGATATTACAAGACACGAGGCAGACAAGGTTTCTACGGATGCAACGATAGCATACATTCTTGATGTAATACAAAAGAGTAAAGCAAATCGAGAAAAAAGTATTTGCTTTGTAACAGGCGTTCCCGGCGCGGGCAAAACGCTTGTTGGTATTGACGTCGCCGTAAGACAAACATATCAAGGGCAAGATAGGCCTATTGAGGACGAAGGCGCAGTCTATCTTTCGGGTAACGGACCGTTGGTTGCAGTTTTGACGGAGGCGCTTGCAAAAGATAATTATCAAAAATGTCGTGAGAGAAGCGAAAGCAAAAAGCTTTCCGATTCACGTAGAGAGGTAGGCAAGTTTATTCAAATTATCCACCGTTATCGTGATAATATGCTTGCAAAAGTCAAGAATCCGGTTGAAAACGGAGTTTTAGAGATTGACCCTGAAAAGGCGGTAAAACTTGCAGAATCTGGCTACGGCGAAGTAGAACACGTTGCAATTTTCGATGAGGCGCAACGTTCTTGGACGCATAAAAGACTTGCCGATTATCTTAAAAGAGGGGGAACGTATGGTAATAAATTAAAGGTTCCTAATTTCCCTATGTCTGAGGCGGCATTTTTG
>JAFVWA010000086.1 GCA_017501885.1 Clostridia bacterium
AAAAGTTCAACAGATAATTGAAGAAAGTATGGGCGTAAAAAAGGTGCAAGTGGACTACAAAACGGGCAAGGCAATAATTGTTGGAACGCCTAATATTGAAGAATTAAAGAAAAATATTGAAATGGCAGGCTACAAAGTAAAAAGTGTTCAATAAATTCTGAACGAGAAAAACAAAGGTATAAAAGAAATATAAACCACTAAAAAAGTCAGTAATTTACTGACTTTTTTGCATTTCAAATAGAAATATATGTAAAAAATCATTCTCTCTCAAAGCGTTAAAATGCGATTTTTTTGGCAAAAAACACAAAAAGTTGTTATAGGTGCTTGAAAAAAAGCACAATATATAGTATACTAATTCGTGTAAATCGATTTTTTAACGGGAGAAAACATGGCTAAGAACACTTATAAAGCAGAAGACATAAAAATTCTGGAAGGTTTAGATGCAGTCCGCATGCGTCCTGGTATGTATATAGGCACTACCAGCGTAAAGGGATTGCATCATATTTTATGGGAAATAGTAGATAACGCCGTTGACGAAGCGGCAAACGGCTTCGCAAATAAAATAATGATAAAGCTTCATAAAGACGGAAGCGCGTCAGTTGAAGACAACGGTAGGGGAATACCAACTGACATTCACTCAAAAGCAGGGGTGTCTGGCGTGCAAGTAGTATTTACTCAACTTCACGCAGGCGGAAAGTTTGACGCGGACAATTATAACTACTCGGGTGGTTTGCACGGCGTAGGCGCGTCGGTAACAAACGCTCTTTCCGAATGGCTTAAAGTAGAAGTTTATAAAAATACCGTTCACTTTATGGAGTTTCACTCTTATTTAGATAAAGAAACGGGTAAGGTTAAATCGGGTATTCCCGTAGCGCCCCTAAAAGACACAAAAGTAAAGACGACTAAAAAGGGAACAATGGTTCGTTTTCTTCCCGACAAGCGCGTTTTTGAAACGGTAGAATTTAATGTAGAAACAATATTGAAACGTTTAAAAGAACTCGCTTTCTTAAATAAAGGGTTGGAAATCGATTTTTACGACGAACACACCGACTTTCACCGCGTGTATAAATACGACGGCGGTATAGTAGACTTTGTTAAGTATCTTAACGAAGGTAAGACAACCCTTTATCCCGAACCTTTATATGCTACGGCTGAAAAGGACGGAATAACGGTAGAGTTTGCAGTTCAGCATACCGATGCCTACGTAGAAAGCATTTATTCATACGTAAACAACATTCCAACGGCTGAGGGTGGAATGCACGAAACGGGTTTTAGATCGGGTGTAACGCGCGTGTTCAACGACTATGCAAGAGAACGCGGAACACTCAAAGATAAAGACGACAACTTGCTTGGCGACGACTTTAAGGAAGGGCTTACTGCAATCATTTCAATCAAAATGCAAAACGTGCAGTTTGAAGGACAAACTAAAACCAAACTTGGCAACCCAGAAGCGCGTCCCGCAACCGAATACGTTACGGTAAACGAGCTTTCGACGTTGATGAAAAACAAGAAACTTCAAAAGACCTTTGACTCAATAATCGCAAAGGCAATGAATGCAGCAAAAGCAAGACTTGCAGCAAGAAAAGCAAAGGAAATAGCAAGAGCGTCAAAGAGCATAGACGCGCAAAACTTAGTTGGTAAACTTGCAGGTTGTTCAAGCAGAAAACCCGAACTTAACGAATTGTTTATAGTAGAAGGCGACTCGGCAGGCGGAAGTGCAAAGCAAGCGAGAGTGCGCCATACTCAAGCAATACTTCCACTTCGCGGAAAACCGCTTAACGTTGAGAAAAAGAAACTCGACCAAATTCTTCAAAACGAAGAAATTCGCACAATCATATCGGCGCTTGGCACGGGTATAGAGCCAAACTTTGATATAGACGACCTAAAATTCCACAAAGTAATAATTCTTGCCGATGCCGACCAAGACGGCGCGCATATTAGAGCCATACTTTTAACTTTCTTCTTTAGATACATGAAACCACTTGTTCAAGCAGGTCACGTGTATATAGGAATGCCACCACTATACAAAGTGTATAAGGGCAACGTTGAAGAATACGCATACGACGACAACGAACTACAACAAAAGATAGAAAAGGTTGGTAAAGGATACCAAATACAAAGATATAAAGGACTTGGCGAAATGGATCCAAGCCAACTTTGGGAAA
>JAFVWA010000087.1 GCA_017501885.1 Clostridia bacterium
ACCGTCTTGTCCGTTACTCCCGTCCGTACCGTTCGTTACGGTAAAGGTCGTTGTTTTTCCGTCCGTAAAGGTCACGGTGTATGTATCCGTTTTTCCGTCACTCGAAGTCTTTTCGACGGACTCGATACCGTTCCCGTCCTTTCCGTCCTTGCCGGGTGCGCCGTCCGCGCCGTCTTTACCATCGGTACCTTTCTCGCCGTTTTGTCCGTTGACGCCGCTTTGTCCGTTCTTCCCGTCTTTCCCGTTAATAACTGTAAACTGCGTCGTCGTTCCGTCTGTAAATGTGATTGTGTAGGTGTCCACCACGCCTTCGGTCGAGGTTTTAGCGATGGATTCTATCCCATTGCCATTGGCACCATCCGTCCCGTCGCCGCAAGCCACGAGAGAAAGCATGAGCACGACAGCCAGAGCGAGTGCTACGATAAGAGAGAGAGTTTTTTTCATAATACCTCCATATATTTAAAAAAGCTATCTCAAACCGTCGGCGTCCCGATAAAGTTTGGATAGCAGTTCAAAACGATTTTTTACGCCGAACTTGGCATAGATAGCGCGGGAATGCTTTTTTACGGTGGACTCGGTGACGAACAGTTCGTTCGCCGTTTCCGCCCGCTTTCGCCCCTTGAGAATGGACGCAAGCACTTCTCTCTCCCGCTCGGTCAGTTGTCCCGACGCGGACGCGGACTCGACGATATAATGGATATCGGCATCATCGAAAGAAAGTGCCTCTTCGTCGAGCACACACTCCTCTACGACGCCGTTTTCCTCTTCGTCTATTTCCACAATGATAAGCGCAAACTTCTTTCTCATATGGATATTGTAGAAAAAAATAGCCCTTTGCGCAAGCGTGAAGGGGGTGACCTTTCGGCTACTTTTCATCAAAAAAGGGCTACTTCCTATGGAAATAACCCTGTTCTCACCCTATTGGGGTATGAAATTTCGCGCGTTTTTACTTGGTGTAATACAACAAAGAAAGCAGTTCCGAACGGGAGGAAACGTGCAACTTGGTATAGATGGACGCTATATGTTTTTTCACGGTAGACTCCGAAATGAACAGTGCTTTGGCGATCTCTTTGCGCTTTTTCCCCGCAAGTACGCCGGCAAGCACTTCTTTTTCTCTTTCGGAAAGATCTTTCACCACAGGACGGCTAAGAATCGACTCTATCTCCGTGTCGTCAAGACTCGTTTTTACGTCCGGTTCCATTGCGGAGGGGACTTCCGGCTCGACTTTTACTCGCTGTTTTGCTTTTTTCTTGGACATAACGAGGATACAAACGAGTCCGGCAACAAGTAACGCGCCGATGACGATCAAAGCGATGGCATAAGCGGGAAACTCTTTCTTTTTCCCTTCCGCTTCAACGATAGGGTCGGCGTATATGATCTTCGCCGAATCGCTTGCGCCGAGCGTCATATCTGCGTCTATCTTATCCGCTCTCAACGGGAAAAGTTCTGCGACGTATTCTTTCGGAACCGTCGACGCGGACGCAAAACTTATATGCGAAGCGGTATCCTTGTATTCGCGCTTATAGCCGTCCGTATCTGCTTGTTTGGGATCCGCAAAATAGCAATATCCGTTTTCTTCCGCAGGTAGCTCTCTTTCCGTGACCAAAGCGTCCGCCACGACACAACCATACGTTTTCACATAGGGGATGCTCCAAACGGAAGACGGGTAGAACTTGTATTCATAATCCGCCTCGCCGTATTTGTAAAAGTCTTCCGCTTTCGTTTCACTCACGTTGTCCGCGACCGAGCAAAACGCAAATTCGAGATTGCGCGCACCGATATCCATCGTTTTGGAATAGTCCGTAAACACCGCGCCGTAGGCGTTTTGCGCCGTGTTGCGCGTAATCGTGGTGTTCACAAGAAGCACTTCTTCGGGATCGTTGAAATATAGCGCGCCGCCGATACCGCCGCAAGAAGATAAGCTCTTTATATCATAGTATTTTTGCGGAGTCGCGACGTTGCCGTCAAACACGCAACCGTCGATTTCTCCCGTGCTTGCGGACAGCGCGACAGCGCCGCCGTTTGACGCGTGATTAGCGGAAAACACACAATCTAACAATCTCAAATCACAACCTATATAACAACACACGGCGCCGCCGTTTGCCATATCCGGATCGTATAATTCTTCCGCCCCTTCATAGAAGTGATTGCCTTCGTTTTGATTAAACGTACAGTGATTGCACGTGACGGTCGTTTCCGTTGCGAAAATCGCTCCGCCGCCCTGTGAATAATCACTCGCACCCGAGACGTTGTTTGCGAAAACGCAATCGTCAAAACATAGCGACACGTTTCTGCCGTGTCCCTCGCTGTAAACCGCGCCACCGCCATATAATGCGGCGTTCCCTGCAAACTTGCAATCATAAAAACCAAGTTCCGCTTGGCAGGTCGAATTGTCCCCATATTCATAAAGAGCGTACGTGTTGCCAGAGTAGTCGCCGTAATAGAGGCGAACGGCCGCGCCTTGCTCGTGCATATAGCCGGAGAATTCACAGCCTAAAAACTCAGCTTGAACGTTACCTTTGCACATGATGGCGTACTGCGCTTTCAACGTATAGTTTGACACGGGATCGTTTGTACCTTCGTCATAAGTCAAATCCCAATCTGCGCCAACAATCGAACTTACGTCTTCTCCGCCGTCAAATACGACGTCTTCAAAGCATATCGCGCTGAAAAACCCCGCTACTTTTGTGCCTTCAATCAAGAAACTACCGCCCGAAAAATGCGCTTTTTCTCCCTTTTTGCCACACTTTATCGTAATATTTTTGTCTATAATAAGCCTTTCCGCTTCGTGAACGGCTCCGCCTTCATTTAGATGGAAATCAATGTCACCAACCATAATCACGGCTCCGTCGTCGGCGTTTTTAATAGCGCGAAGCAAATCGCTCCGCGTTTCAATGAGTTGCCCTTCCGCTTGCGCCACGTCACCGCCCATGTTCGTCAAAACAAATATGCTTGCCAGTAGTATTATGGCAATCATCGCAACAAAAAGAAATCCTGTTTTGTTTATTGTCCTTTTCATGTTTTTCTCCATAATCGATGGCGCCTTGTCCTCATCGTTGTTTCTTAAAGGATATCCAATCCGTCTCGGGTTCATTATATCAAATCTGTGTAAAGATTTCAATATTAGTAGATTATTTTCAGTTCGGCAGATTAATACAATTCTAAAGTGCCGAAAATCGGGACAGCTTTTTTAGGGTATAAAAGGGCTAAAAAATCGACGTCGTAAGTTCAAAACCTACATGATCGGAAAACGTATAAAAAGATAGCTCTAAAACGCAACCTTTTTGTCCAACTTTTTTGACTGAATAATTATTCCATTTTACACTATTTTATGCAGTTTTTATGCACTGACAGCTATTTTATCAATGCAAGATGGCTCCCCCTGTTGGACCGTGGATGAACTTTCTTCTTAATACTTTAGGAGATAACATAAAGTAAGTGGTCTTACATAGAACTGAATGACATATACTTGCAAACATAGTTTGCACATCCACCAGATTTGGGTTGCTTCAACCCAAATTAGCGCACCAAGTTACAACCACAAATAAGATACTTGCTTTGTTCTTTACCTTCCCCCTGTTGGACCGCGAAAGAATGTCTTGCATAAAACGAAGCAAGAATAAAAAGTTCATATCACATAATAAACGTTAGTATGTAAATATACAAGAAAGCCTTGGCTTTCTCTTTCGCCAGGTTGCTACGCAACTAACGCACCAATTTCCATAAATGGAAATGGTTGCTGTTCCCAACAGGGGGAAGGCACAAAAAGAGAACACCGTAATTGGTGTTCTCTTTTTGTGGCTCCCCCTGTTGGACTCGAACCAACGACCTAGCGGTTAACAGCCGCTCGCTACTACCGACTGAGCTAAGGAGGATTATTTACCCTATTAAGGGATTGTTGTAATTGATTTGCGGTAGTAGCTCGCTGCTCGCTTACTTCCTGACCGCTCGTCGCTTTTCGGTGCCGTCCTACTTGCACCGGCTTCCCACGCTGCTGTCTTGCGTGAGATATATATTGTGAGAGCTATTGCTCTTCGTTGTTAAAAAAATCCGGCAACGCCCTACTCTCCCAGGTCGTCTCCAACCAAGTACCATCGGCGCTGTAAGGCTTAACTTCTGTGTTCGGGATGAGAACAGGTGGTTCCCTTACGCCATCGTCACCGGAATTCGTTGAATGTTCCTTGCACATTCACAACTGCATACACTTAAAGTAAACTACCTTCCAAGTGAAATCTAATCTCTGTGTTCTTCGTATATCGATCTTAATTAAAACGGTTCTTCAATTTCGTCTTGATTAAGCCCTCGACCTATTAGTATCGGTCCGCTCAATACATTACTGTACTTACACTCCCGACCTATCAACCTTGTCGTCTTCAAGGGGTCTTACTACCTTACGATATGGGATATCTAATCTTGAGGTGAGTTTCACGCTTAGATGCCTTCAGCGTTTATCTCATCCGTACTTCGCTACCCAGCTATGCTGTTGGCACAACAACTGGTGCACCATAGGTACGTCCATCCCGGTCCTCTCGTACTAAGGACTGCGCCTCTCA
>JAFVWA010000088.1 GCA_017501885.1 Clostridia bacterium
CGGCGGCGATCCTTCGTCAGTTGAGTTCTGCCATAAGATAGGTCTTTCTTACGTTTCATGTTCGCCTTTCCGTGTGCCGATTGCTAGACTTTCTGCCGCGCAAGCTAATATCCGTAATCCTAGGGGCTAAGAATTAGCACCGAAAAGCGGTAAAAATTCAATTTTTAATTAAAAAATAAGGTTTTAGTAGTCATTCTTCTCGGAGAGTGACTACTTTTTTTCTCTTAAAAATCTCTTACAAAGTCAAAAATCAGTCAAAAAAACGGGGTGGTTCCTCAAATTGAACACTTTTCTGTATCTACCGCTATGGGTAAAAAGGGGCGATAAAATAGGAGAAAATTATGTCAAAATACAAATTAATCATTGAATATTACCAAAAAGGCAATAAACAAGAGCAGATCGCTACCCTTTGCAGTTGTTCTCGAATGACTGTTTGGAGAGTTTTTCGACGGATAAAGGCGTTAGGAATTGAGGTTTATGCGTTAAATGATTTGAGTGAAGAAGAAATTTCTTCTTTATTATTCCCCGAAAGGGCGAAAGCAGGGGAAGGGTATCTAATTCCCGATTTTAAGTGGGAAGAGTTTCAAATGTGTAAACATCAATCGTCTATAAGGTTATGTTGGCGTAGGTATTGCAAACGTGCCGCAAAACAAAATTTGATGGCATATAGTTGGAAATGCTTTATAACTTTATATAATGCTTATCGCAGACCGAAGATTGTGGTTGAAGACCCTAATGATAAGATTCGCAACAAACTAAAAGATTTTAACTTTTTATTATCGTGTTGTCCACGTGGAAGTATAAACTATCAAGTAATCCAACGAAAAAAGGAAGAGTGGCTAAAATCCTTAAAACTCGAAGAAGATAAAATCTTGGATAAGGATGAAGAGTAAATGCCTATAAAAAATAAGTTTCTCGTAAAAACCAATAATATTTGCGAGAAACTTTCTGTATAATAAAAGCCGTTTTAAAACAAAAATTCAAAACGGCTTTTTATATGTTTATTTTGCAATGTTTATAATACGTTTCTTTTTCCGTTTGGCATATTCTAAAGCTTTAGCAGCTCCACCCCAAGAATATTTAACGTAGGCAATAACAAGGTCAGCTTGTTCAACCATCCACTCATTTCTTTTTAAGATTGCAAACTTACGTGGAACACTTTCAATAGGAGGGAATATAACGTCGTCATAATAGTATTTTGCAAGTTCTAATTTGCTATAATTTTTATCAAGATAAGGAGTTATAAAAAGAATTTCAATAGTAGGGAAATCATGCTTTAATTCCCTTAAAGTTTTCAGGCACAATCCGTCAAAATCACCGTACCCACCCAAGTAAAATTTACAGGTGGGATTTTTATTTATCTCATCAACAAGAATATTTCGTAATAATGATTTTTCTTCATTTGTAAAAATTACTTGCGAATGCCCACAAAAAGTTATAATCATAATAATTTTCCTCATACAATAGTTTATCACAATAAACCATATTTGAAAAGCGTTCAGTACAATAAACTAAAAATTTAATTGCACAAACTATAATTATTGCAATGAACGTTTATTGTGGTAAACGTAAGGAGGCTATTATGAAATTATCTGAAGCAGTAGGTAAGAGGGTGGAAAATTTGCTCGCAGAACGCAATATGACTCAATATCAGTTATACAAAAATGGTGGTATTCCTCGTTCTACAATTTCAGTTACCGTTGACGGTAAATATAAAACAGTAAAACTCGATACAATCTATCAAATTGTTGCAACTTTGGGTATATCGCTCAAAGAATTTTTTGACGATACGTTATTTGATGAAATAGAAGATTAATCGTTGATAAGGTTTTTAATTATTATAATTTTTAGAAAATAGGTCGGTGGCTATTGCTATCGACTTTTCTTTTTAACTAAACTCACACGAAACACTTGTTCAATGTAGTGTTTTGTGTAAAAACAGTTAAAACACACACTTTTTATACCTAAAATGCTTTAAAAACGTCGTTTTTTCTTCGGAAATCAAGTAAATTAGGTACAGTATTACTAAATATTAACCAAATCCACACAAACCACTTGACTTTTATAGTGTTTTATGTTAAAATGGTTAAAATTAGTTTTGAGGATATATAAATGGTAAAATTTATTCCTTATACGTTTACAAAAAAGGACGTAATAGGCAATTTTATAAATGATAAACAATACGAAAATTGGATAGCGGGGCAAGTTCGTTCCAAAAAAATAGTTAAGGTTCGCAACGGATTATACGTTCACGTTGACGTGTCGGGATATCCGCTTACGACAAAGTTTGAACTTGCTACAAAAATCGCTGAGGATGCTTTCGTGTGCTATCATTCTGCCTTTGAATATTTTGGCGTGGCTAATCAAGTTTTTAATACCGTAACGGTGGGTAGTAAAAAGCGTTTCAACGATTTTACTTTTGACGATATCGACTATGTTCGTAAACCTCTAAAACACGACGTTCAAATTATGAATATAGTAACCGCCGCGGTTCGTGTAACGTCTCTTGAACGAACAGTTATTGACTGCCTTGACGATATTGACGCAGGTGGTGGAATTGATGAAATCTTAAATGCGCTTGACCAAATTCGTGTTTTAGACGAAACAAAACTACTTGAAACGTTAAAAGCTTACGATTCGGTATTCCTTTATCAAAAAACAGGCTACGTGTTAGAACATTTCAAAGACAAATTTATGCTGACCGATTCGTTCTTTGAAGAGTGTAAAAGCAAACTAACCAATCAGATAAAATATTTTTTACAAGACGAGTATAAAGAGATAGAATTTAATTCTAAGTGGAAACTTATGGCACCTAAAAATCTTAAATCTCGCCTAAACGGGGGATATTAATGGAGTTTTCAAGACAATACTTGACAAGACTTGCCCAAGAATCTAACTTTATAAAAGATACTTTGGAAAAAGTTTTACGTCTTTCTGAAATATTAAAATTCTTAAATAGCGACGTTGTCTTTAAGGATA
>JAFVWA010000089.1 GCA_017501885.1 Clostridia bacterium
ACTTGTGGTGGTTGCCACTAATATTTAAACTAATCTAACAAAGCAGGTGCAATATGGCTGAACTTTCACCAATGATGAAACAATACCTTTTAACAAAGGAAAAGCATAAAGATTGTATAGTTTTTTACAGATTAGGCGATTTTTATGAAATGTTTTTTGACGATGCAATAAAGGCATCCGAGCTTCTTGACTTAACTCTTACGGGCAGGGACTGTGGTCTTGATGAACGAGCACCTATGTGTGGTGTTCCATTTCATGCAGCAGACGAATATATTGCTAAACTTGTTTCTTTAGGGGAAAAGGTTGCCGTTTGCGAGCAGTTAACAGAGCCAACGAAAGGTGGAAAAGATTTAGTTCAAAGAGACGTAGTAAAAATTGTTTCTGCGGGGACTATAACCAACGACGACTTAATTGATAATAAGCAAAATAATTTTTTAGCATGCGTTTATTTGGATGATAATCAAGCAAGTATGGCTTGGGCAGATATCACAACGGGAGAATTTTTCACAAAATGTTTTAAAAGCGAGAAATTTCTTAGTGAACTATCAAACGAGTTAATTAAAATTTCCCCTGCTGAAATTATTAGCAATAATAAAGCGAGTGAGTTTTTTAACCAATCACCAATAGTTGTTCATAATATACTCCCCAAATTTACCTATTTCACACAAAGTGAATTTGATTACTCTATTGCAGAGCAAACTATTAAATCTCAGTTTGGGTTACATAAGCTTTCTTCTTTGGGTTTGAAGGAAAACTCTTGTGTCATTAATTCCTGTGGCGCGCTTATTGCCTACTTAAAAGAAACGCAAAAACATGCTTTACTTAATTTAAAAAGCATAAAAGTTGAAGAACAAGCTGATTTTATGATGCTTGATGCTAATGCAATAAGGAATTTAGAACTTGTTAAAACTATTCACGATGGTAAAAGATATGGTTCTTTGCTTTGGCTTTTAGATAAGACAAGAACAGGAATGGGTGCAAGGAAACTTCAAAGTTGGATTTTATCACCCTTAAACGACAAGTCTAAAATAGAGTATAGATTAAACGGTGTTGAAAGTTTATATAATAACACCTTAATTCGTCAAAGCATTAGCCAAATTCTTGGCTCAGTAAAAGACATTGGAAGACTTGCCGGTAAAATATCTAACGGAAATTTAATGCCTGCTGATTGCTTAGCATTAAAAAATTCGCTTGAAGTATTGCCAAGCATTAAATTCCAACTTTTAGGAATTGAATCAGATTTTATAAGAGATATTGATGAAAAGTTAGAAGATTTTTCTGACGTTATAAAACTTATTTCATGCGCAATTTCAGATAATCCTAAAGCTACGACTAAAGACGGCGGATACATTAAAGACGGGTATAATCAAAACTTAGACGAACTTCGTTCCATTAGTAAAAATAGTAAGGTTTACCTAAGCAATTTAGAGAATGAAGAAAGAGAAAAAACAGGCATTAAAACTCTAAGAATTGCGTATAACAGAGTTTTTGGATACTACATTGAAGTAACAAATTCTTTTAAGGATAAAATTCCTTACC
>JAFVWA010000003.1 GCA_017501885.1 Clostridia bacterium
ATACCATACAAATTAAAGTTTATATTGATAATAATATTAATGAAAAGAAGCTATTTTGGTGAAACAACCAAGATAGTTTCTTCCCGTCTATTAATAGTCTTGCGAATTTATTAAATAATACTAATTCGGTAACAAAAGAATTTAAACATTCAATGAACGATCTCGACGAATTAGATATTACGATATTTAATTCCGATAATATACCAAACCCCGGCTTGATTACATTTAATCTAAACGGCTATGATTGATATTATATGCCCCAAAAGATTAAGACAATCGGCTCTAATTATGTGGTGTGGCATTGTGTATTAGATATTTATACTACGTTTATTTATCGACTTTATAATGTATATAGTGGATCCGGTTATATGATAAGAACTAAACGTTCACAATTTATTACACCGGGGATGTTAAATGAGGATCCATTAGTTAAAAATCTAAATTTTAACGGTAAGTGAAGCTACTATTACTCACCCGCACCGTCGGGTAAATATACATATAATTTTGGTTCAAGTGGGGTAAACCCGGTTGTTTATGCGGTATTAAACACCAATACCGCTAATAATAGTTCGCTAACGTTAATCCCCATTTTATCTAAATCTAACGCCGTTACCATTACTAAACCGGGTACAACAAGCACTACAACATTACCTAAACGAGTATTTGTCTTTGCGTTGGATGGAGGAGACACTAAGTCCGTCAATTCATTAGCGCGTAACACCAACCATATTTGTTATAACGCAACCGGTCCTGGTGACCCGGGTGTGCGGACATTATACGCAAGTTTAGGAGGCAACCCTAATGTTACCGCGGATAAGAGATTAGGCTTTTTAGAGCTAAAAGCCAAAGGTGGCGGTGTTGGACTTGAAAGTAGTTGGATTGCTAATACGAATGGTTGGGGCTCAATGAGTTACAACTATACGGCATTAAGAAACCTACTCCAACAATATAGTGAAGCTGGAAGCTCAATCACGATCGGGATTGTGCACGGAGGAAGTAGTGCGGATTATAGTGACGTAACAAAGTGACCCGATCCAAGTGTTGGTGTTTATGGACACTGACATAGTGAATATATGAACGCGGCTACATTTGATAAAATTAGAGTGGAATATACTTTCGAGCGTTCTTATTTACCAAACGTCAAATATGGTCCGCATATCGAACATATTAGAGTAAAAACTACGGATGGAACAAGTTTAGCGGAATGAAATACGGTGCGCCAAAATGATGGCAGTTTTTATAGTGATATGAGTCAATTTTACTCAACGTGAACAAGCGGTGCCTCAACCCAAAACTTCGACACCGCGATTATGTTATTCTTAAATGCAACAACCGCATCAAGTTCAACAACCGTGAATTATGAAGTTAATAATAGTTGAGATAACATTAATAATTTATTACTTAATAATTACTCTAACAAAGTGCAAGGGTTGTTTCTTGGACCACCGGTATCGTGTTTTGAGGACAACTTCGTATTTGAAAATTTAGCGGACGGGCGTAAATACTTAACACTAACAATGGATAAAGATGGTTTACCGGTAAGAAACTACGACTTTAAACAATTTGAAGTTGTTAGTGACACAAGCTTCTATGACGATAAATTAGACTTTTTAGGAGGAATGGCAAGTCAATTTGGGAACATCCCGTGGTGAATGGAATGCTATTTACCAAAACAACTTTATAGTAGTAATTTTAATTTTGGGAAGTATTTATACAACCGCAAACTATCAAGTATTAATAATAATGATATGATTAATAAAGAGGACGGCTATTTTACTTTTAATGGTACAACCAACTTTATTTACTTAAATCAATATGACTTGCCGAAAGACTGCATTTATCAATGTAGCGGACCATTACCGTTCTACAACGATGCATTTAAACAATATGTGAACTCCACTACAAACTCCGTTAATACCGGTTATGAAATCGCTAAACAAAACCAAGTTATCGATATGGTAGGAGGGGTGTTTAATTATGTCTCACAAGGCTTGGGAGCGATGGGAGCAGCGATGAGTGGTAACATACCGGGTGCATTAGCGGGAGTGATGGGAGCATATGGCTCCATTAAAGATATGGCAGTGTCGGGTGTTAAATTACAACAACAAAAAAACAAGATTAAAGCGCACTATGCGGATCAAAAGAATATCAAGGGCGCAACCATTACCAACTCGTTAATGACGGATGTCTTAAATTTAGTTGAATGATATAAATTTAGTCCAATTAGTTTCGTGGGATTAAGATTTGTGCCAACGTTACAAACGGTGCAAGCGTTAGGTGAATTAATTACCATTAACGGGTTCTTAACGGAACAAGACACCGAATTTGCCGCTAACTTCAATGTTAATGGCTCTTATATCGTAACGGCTCCGGTATTATTTGACGAGGAAGGACTATCTAAATTAGTGAACGATCAAAAGTTTAAAAACACCATCCCAACGCCATATTACCAACATATGGTTTATGAATTTTTAAACCGGGTACTTACAATGAAAGATATGGATAATTAATATGAGTTTAAAGTATTTTAATATTAACGAAAGAATTGAGCGATTAGGCATCCCCACAACGGGTAAAAACGTTTATCTATGCATCGCCCCACGGAGAATCGGTAAAACAACCTCAACCATAATGAGAGCGGACAAGACGTGAGAGGATAGTAATTTCAATGATAAAGTGTTAATCTTACGTAACACAATGGAGGAAATCAAAGAACTTAAAGACGGTTTCAACGGTGAAACGTTTATTAATAAATACCGCATTATCGGTAACTCGATATTTAAAATTTATGTGGATCAAAACGGTAAAGAGTTCGTCCACCAAAGAAAACTAATCGGTAAAGTCGGTTCATTATCAACATTTGCGAACAAGAAGTCCTCTATTGAAAGCACAAACTATAAACTAATTATTTATGACGAATTTAATAGTTTAGACGAAGACGACTATACAACCGCAAGAAGTTTAAAGAAAAATCAATTCTTTACGTTCCTCGAAGCCATTGCTTCATATGAAGGGGCAAGCGATGATCTCTTGGTAGTTATCATCGGTAACAAAGTGGATGCCTCAAACGACATCTTATTAGAGATGGGCATTGAAAACCAAGATTTACACGATGACGGTGACATTATTAAACTAAAAGTAGACGACTTTAATGTGACAGTTGAAAATGTCTCCCAAAACGAGTTTAAAGAGCTCTTTGAAAAGAAAAAGATCTTGGCGAAAGGGCTTGCTACACTTAACGAACAAACTAACGCCTATTTTAATGAGGGTAAATTCTTAAAGACATTAGATAATCGGATCCGTGCCAAAAAGAACTTTATCGGGTGAGAGCCTACAAAAATAATCTATATTCTTAATGACACATATATTGTGGAGAAAATGAAAGACGATATTAGGTTTTGGGAGGAAGTGCGGATGACGGATGAGGCTTTAGAGCAATTTGTAATGGCGGATTATAGTTTTGTAAGTTTAAACAATGATGCGTGATTAGTGAATAAACACGCCCGGAGAATTTCAAAAGACGAGTTATTAGCACTTGCGGAATTAATGAAAAACGAAATGTTAATTTTTAGCACCCGTTACACATATGCGTGTTGTAAAGAAATCTTTAAAGTAATCTTAAATTTAATTGAGGTGATATAGATGGCACTATTTAATAAAACAAGCAAAGCAATTGACGATATTCAAGCCCAAATCGATCAATTTAAAACGGTGTTTGACTCTTATGTGTCTAATGGTAACTTCTATGCCATTAATAAGAAGTTGGAGCAATATGAGGAGTTACGTAACATCCCGCCAATTAATGGAATGAACGAGGAACAAAACATCGATGATATTGACGCTAATATATTAGGAAGCGTAAAGCCGTTTATACCGGGTAAAATCTTTATGTTTTGGAATTACTGCCAATACTTCAACAACATTATTCAATATGAAGTGGATGACCCGGACATTTGGATTGAGTTAATTAGAATGCAAAACATCGCGTTTTGAAACGGACAAGCCGGAATGTATTACAACCCGGTGCAAAAAGAGTGACGGGCAGTGGCGTTATGAGACGTGGAATACGATCATAATCATAAGTTCAAGAGTGCCAAGATTGCTTACGAATACAATTACGATCAACAAATAATGCGTGAGGAATACCGCCCGGACAATTTAATAACGGTAGACAACCCCGAACACCTCGTAATGTATTCATTTAAATCGAACGGGTATAGTGCGTGAATATGATTAAAAGAAATGATCGAAATTCAAATGCAACTATTAAAGCAAGTTATCGTGTGTTCGTTAATCAATAATAAGATTATCGAAATTCAACAAGATAAGAAAACGGACAACGTTAAATCATTATTAGAAAACTTTATCAAACCTCTTAAATTTTGATATATCAAGCGGAGACTTGCCTCATTAGACTCAAGTATTAAAGTCGTTGAAAATGTCGATGGTTTAATTGAGGTAACGAGTAAATACTTGGAAATCTATGACGGAATGCTTGATGCATATTACCACTTATTTGGAATTAGAAATAATGTCGACTACAAGAAAGAACGGAATGTATCAAGCGAAGTCCAAGCAAGCCAATCGTTTTTCGATCGGATGGAGAATGAATATCTAAAAATGTTTAAAATCTTTGCGAAGGACTTTAAGAATAAAGCCCATATCGAAATTAAATTGAAGGAGGAGAACGATGACGTTAGAAATTCTCAAGCAACTAATGAACCAAACGAACGTGAATTATCAAACAAACCAAACAAGGTTAGATAGAATTACCGACACGCTTGCGGAGCAAATTTATAATATGTATAACAATGAGAACTATTGAGATACCACTGATGACGCTTTTAAAGCACGCTTTAATCTCTATTGTTATGGTGATCTCGTTAATTTAGTGTATAAAATTAATCTTTATATTGATTATGCGGAAACCAAAGAGGCGAGATATAGTAATCACCGGACAACATCCCAAAATGATATTAATAGTTCAAATTTGGGCGCAAGTAGCACGGATGAACAATTCATTGCGGGTGAAAGCAACACCGTGTATAGTAAGCACGATCTTACAACCGACTCAAACCGGACTTTATTTAGTGGCTATAACTTTAAAGACTTGATAGAGTCCGATCTTATTAACTCGGAATGAAAGAAATTTATAAGCACATATGCTAACTATTTATTAATGCCATTATTTGAATAGAAGGAGAAATTATGGAAGACGTTAAACAAGTTGAAAACGAACAAGAAAACAATGAAGCTACCGAAGTAGTAGAAACCCCAAGTGAAACAAAAGCGAGTGACTTCGTAACAAGAGACGATCTCGAAGCAATCTTAAAAGAACTTGAAAAAGTTAATGACGAAAAATGAAAATATATGGACTCTCGTTTTGACGGAATTATCAAAGCGTTAGGTAGCAAAAAAGAGGAACCTAAACAAGAACCACAAGAAAAGAAAGTGGAAAACACTAATCTATACAAAATTAAATAATTAATGGTGAGGCGATAACACCTCAACACCATATGCCAAGTTAATAGAAAGGAATAATTTAAATGGCAACAAAAATGGTATCAAACTTGACGCCCGAAGAACAAGCGCAAGTTAGTGACGCCGCTAATGAAGCGGCAAGAAGTATTACAAATCCCGAAACCGGAGAACCATACGCTAATTTTGCGGACTTAGCAAGTGGTTTATCTCGTGCCGTAAGTGATCCTAACACTTCTTTAACGGCATTAAACACATTCAACACCCTACAAAAC
>JAFVWA010000090.1 GCA_017501885.1 Clostridia bacterium
GTCTTTGTTAACACCCCTAACACAATGTCCTAACGCCATGTGCATTACTTCGTGCATTAGAACAAATTCCAACTCGCTATCGCTTAGTTCATCCATAAACTTAGGAGAGAAATATATTTTCTCTCCGTCGGTTGCAGCCGTCCCGATAGTAGAGTCTAAGGCAAACTCTGCATGCATTAGCAATAGTCCAAAAAACCCATGAGTGCTAAGCAGGTGCATTCTTGCAAGAATTAGCCTTTTAACGTATTCTTTCTTTTTATCTTCTGAAATCATTTAGCAATCTTCCTTTCGTTGATAACCAACGTGAAAATTCCGGCAAACTTAGTAATTTTTCCTTATACCCCTTTTCAATAGCCATATAGTCTTTTAACAGCATAACCGAAAAATCGGGTGGAAGCTTTTGCGCGTAACGAATAGAGTTTGCAATTTTATCCATTTGTTTTTTATGTTCCCTTGCGTAAGATACCATAGATGAGGTTAAAGCGTATACTGCGTCAAGATTTGTTGGAATTTTACAATCTTTACCTTCAAAAATATCTTCGATTTTAGGCAAGTCGCTATACAATCTATCCCAAGCTCGAAATTCAATTGCCATATCTTCGCCTACAAGCCCTGCTATGGAACCATACACCTTATTCACATCGTCGCTCACGTTGTTCAAAATATTACTAACCATTTCCCAAGAACGAGGAGTTGCAAAAGCTAAGTCGTCATTAGAAGTATCAAAGCCCATAAGATAATTTTTTTGAAAGGACAAAAATCCTAAGACCTTTTTATTAATACCGTTTGCTATTGCCCACCTTTTCCAAGAGAAAAAACTACTTTCAACGTTAACGTGCAAAAGTCTGTTTGCGAGAGCTTTGGGCATCTTATATGCAACTGATTTATCGGTAATCCTATTGCCCGCAGCAATAACTATACAATTATCTGGCAATTTATGTTCGCCAACCACTCTATCAAGCGTAATTTGGTAAGCCGCCGCCTGCACGGATTGTGGCGCGGCGGATATTTCATCTAAGAACAAAATGTTAACCACGTCTTCGCTATCGTCCATTTGAAATATTTGTGGTTTTAGCCAAATGGAAAGCGTTTTATCGACGTTAGCCGTTGGGATTCCCCTTAAATCAATCGGGTTAAAAAGCAATAATCTAACGTCGGTAACGACCGTTTTTTTACCCGTTTGAAGTTCTATTTCTTTTGCCATCTGCCTTATTGCTTGAGATTTACCAACACCGGGAGCGCCCCAAAGCATTACGGAAGGAAAGGCTTTTATGGGCAAATTACCGTTTATAATTTTTGAATACGCCAAGCAAAGGTTTTCTATCAACCCGTCTACGTCCATCGTTGGAACGTTATTACTTTTTACGTTAGCCATTTTTCTTTACTCCTAATTTTTTATCTATTTTTTCCAATTGTTCTTGAACGTCTAAAATTTTTTCATCGTAATTCTCGTCTTTTTGAAGTTCGTCTTTTATGTTTTTATGGTTTACTAAAAGTTGCTGATAAGCATTTTCTAACTTAACGAATCTATCCTGTAAGCCTTCTAAACAATTGTCGATTCTTATCATTACGCCCTTTTCTACGTCGCCTATTTCAGTAACGTATCTACCCACTCTTTGAAGGTATATAAACGGTCTTTCCTTTGACATGTTTTTAGGCAACACAACGTCAAAGCCTTTGTAATTTAAGAGAACCTTGTCTTTTTCTTGCTCGTCGTTTTCCATAACCGCGTCAAAGATGACCTTTCTTATTTTTTGGCGATCTTGCTTTTCTATTATAAATTCCGACTGAGCAACAAAATGGGCATCTTCTTTACAGTTATCCATTCTTTGCTTTGCTTGAGCAATTTGTTGTGGAAGTTCTTCAAGTTCTTTTTGTAAAGCCCACCTTGATTCTACGTATTTTCTACGCAAAGAATAAAGTTTATTTAGTTCGTTTGCAATCTCAACTCTCTTTTTAATCAACGGGTTACCTATTGCAAGTGCTTTTACTTCGGCATAGTTTAAGATGGTGTCGCTTATATCAGAGCCACTTCTCTCTTTAATCGAGCCTGATAAAAGCGCGCAAATAAAACGCTGTTTACTCTCTAACAACTGCCAAGAGTAAGCATCAAAACTGCCTTCGGTTATGTATCTAAAAATACTAACCTTCTTGTTCATGTTTCCTTCTCTAACAATTCTGCCTTCCCTTTGAACCATATCGGCAGGTCGCCAAGGGATATCCAAATGGTGAACGGCAACAAGGCGTTTTTGCACGTTTACGCCAAGCCCCAACTTTTGTGTGGAGCCTATTAGCACACGCACGTCCCCTTGATTGACGTTTTTGAAAAGTTGATTTCTCTTTTTCTCAGTAGTAGCATCGTGCACGTAAGCAATTTCGTTTGAAGGTATGCCTGCTAAAGTCAACAACCTTTTTAGCTCATCATAAACGTTGAAACCGATTTTTGGCGTTGAAGAATCGCAAAACACCAACTGCGCGCACTTGTCGGACATTGTCCTGTAATAAATATCTGCAACGTTGTCGGCACATCTCGCCACTTTAGAGTTGTAAGAGAACAATGCGTTTTGTTCTACAAGTCTTAAATCAAGAGCGCCCTTTCTTCCGTCGGTAGTGATTTTAAGCATATTGTCTTCCGTTCTTTTAACGATGCGATTTCTTACTGCATCAGCTCTATCCGATATTTTTTTAAGGTATTGCTCAAACTCCATAGTCTTTCCTATGAGCGCGTCAGAATATCCGTCTGTTTTAGGCAAGCCATCGTTTAAGTCTACTAAATGGAAGTCTGCAATGTTGGAGAGTATAGAAGTTAGTTCGGGCAAATTGTGAAACTTAGAAAATCTGGTCGCAAGCCTAAATTGACTCGTGTCTACGTCTACTTCAAACTCCGTTTGCTTTTCGGCAAACATACCTATCCACGAGTCAAAACTTTGCAAGTCCAAGAGTTCTAACTCGCCATACTGTAAATAATATTGCATAACGAAAGCGTCCGTAATAGAGTTTGTAATCGGTGTTCCCGTTGCAAAGATTACCCCTCCATTTCCCATTTGAACGTGGCGAACCTTGTCCAACAACTCTTGACACTTTTTGCTTGACGAATTATTTAAGCCAAGCACGTTAGAAGCTTTTGTGTTCACATGCAAATTTTTGTATTCGTGCGCTTCGTCAACGTATAATCTGGTAATCCCAAGTTCGTCAAAAGTGATGCCCTTGTAGTCTTTTTTCATGCTCTCTAAAGCATTTTTATTCATTTCGTCTTGTAGTCTTTTCTTTTCTGCTTTAACACCGGAAGTGTTTTTGTTTGTTTGTTTTTCTAACTCCTCCAAACGCTTTTTTGCGCGCAAAAACTTTTCGGTGTAATACACCTTAGAAAGTGGTATAAGGTCAAAACAGCTTGAAGCCATTATTATACCGTCGTAGTCGTTAACCTTTATCTTAGCAAGGGTCTCTTGCCTTTTTAAAGGCGTGAAATCCTTTGGCGAAACAACAAGAACGTTTGCGTTTGGATAGAGATTACTAAACATTTTTTTCCACTGCCCAACCAAGTTGTTTGGTACAACGTAAAGGTTTTTGTTTGACAACCCCATGCGCTTTAATTCCATTCCTGAAGAAATCATGACGTATGTTTTGCCTGAGCCAACGTCGTGCGCAAGCAAGGTGTTTTTAGAAAATATTATTCTCGCAATGGCGTCCTTTTGGTGTTGACGAAGTTTTACGTTTTTGTTCATTGTCGGAAATTCTAAAAAGCTTCCATCGTAACGTCTTGTTCTATAACAAGTATACTTTTCTTCGTATATTTCGCATAAACGCTCTTTTCTTCTTTTATCTTGCCAAACCCAACTTCTAAATGTGTCTATAAGCTTTTTTTGTTTTTCTACTGCCGAAAGGGTTTCCGCTTGGTTTATAACTCGCTTTTTCCCAGATTTATTAGTTGGACAACTCACTTCATCTGTTACGGCAACGTTGCGCATATTTAACGTTTTTTCTAAAATGTATAGCGCGGGCATACGTCTTGTTCCGTATGCGCTATACGTTTTGGCATTGCTATAATATCTGGTTTTTTCGGGAATGTCCCAAGTCCCCGTTTCTTGGTCGTGGCGAACTCTATATTGTTCTCTGCCAGATGCGTAAGATTTGCCAAAAAGATGTTCTATAAAATCATCTATCACGTCGGTGGGAACCCAAGGCGAACCTAACGTTATGAAAATGTCTTGACTCGCAACGCTTTTAGGTAAAACTTTCTCTATTGCTTTAATGTTTTCTGCAAAATAACCGTTGTATTTTTCATTTGCAAGCTTTGCTTGTCTCCACTTTTTAAGAAGATTCCCCGACAAATATTCGTCGGCAGGCTCCCAGCCCTTATAGAAACGTTCTCCCCACTTGTTAGGGTTTTGATATATAGAACCTTTAAGCGCTTGTATAACTTCTTTACAACTTTTCCCACTCGCCTGAGAAATGAACTCGATGTCCACGCACCCTAAAACGTTTATTGAAGCAATCATTCCGTCAGAAACAGTTTGAACGTTAAGGTCTTGCGCCCTAACGTCGTCGCCAAAGACGTTTTCATAGTCTAAAGGCAAGTCCATGCTGGTAATTTGCGCTACCCTTTCCGCCTCTTTTTTCTCGGCAAGTTTCTTTTCTTCTAACTGCCTTTGCTTTTCTTGATTAGCTTCTTCTTTTTGTAATTGAGTGTGCGCCGAACTCATCTTCCCGATAGCTTCTAACAATTCATTAGAAGAAATCCCTTTTTTGGAAATTAAATCTTTAAGATAATCTTTTAATCCGTCAAGTTTGTCGTTTGCAAATGCAAGCATTTGTATTCCCCCTTATTTTTTGTGAGTTATTCAATTATGTTTTTTAATGGTGCATTATTTATGTGTTATTACATTTTTGCTTTAGCGAAAAGCAGAACGAGAATTTTTGTTTGTTTTTAGAAAACTTAAAAATAAAAAAACTCATTCAGCATAAATGAGTCTACAAAAAGACATGTCCCAAAAACGGGACAATAAAAAATTTTTTCAATGTTTTTTATTTGTCAATAAATTTTTTCTGCTTAATTGTGAAAAACCTTTATTTTTTCGTTTGAATAATATATAATAAAAACATAACCGTAAAGGGAAAAAATAAAATGAACTTTTCTAAATCTAAATATTGTCAATACTGTCAATGCCCTAAGATTTTATGGCTAAATAAATATAAGCCAGAAGAACTTAAGCCCGACCCTTCAGCAGAAGAACGCTTCGAAAAAGGTAACCAAGTTGGCGACCTTGCAATGGAGCTATTTGGTGATTTTACCGAAGTTACGGCTTATGATGAAAACGGCAAACTTGACCTATCTAAAATGATAGAAAACACCAACGAATGCTTAAAAAACGGCACGGTTAACATTTGTGAAGCGTCTTTTTCAAGTGGCGGACTGTTTTGCTCTTGCGATATTTTGCATAAAGAATCTGACGGATACGCTATTTATGAAGTAAAAAGTTCCACACACGTTTCAGCCGTTTACATAACTGATATTACCTATCAAAAATTTGTCTTAGAAAAGTGTGGCATTAAGGTTACGGGCACTTATATAGTTCATATAAATAGCAATTACATTTTTGACGGAAAACTTGACGTGCAAAAATTCTTTACCATTAAAGACGTTTCCGCTCTCGTTGAAGAAGAAGCTAAAAAACGCGATATTGAAGCCGACCTAATAAATGCAACTCAACTTTGCGATTGCAAAGACGAGCCAAAATACGACCTTTCAATCAAGTGTCGTGACCCTTACGTTTGTGGCTTCTGGGATTATTGTTCCAGACATTTACCAAAACCAAACGTGTTTGACGTTTACAGTATGAATTTTAGCAAAAAGATAAAGGCTTACCAAGACGGTTACTTTGAGTTTGGCGACGTTAGAAGCGCTGTTAAGCTTAGCGAAATGCAAAAGCGCCAACTTGATTTTGTTTTGCACAACGTGGACGAGCATATCGATAAAGAGGGGATTAAATCATTTTTAGATACTCTTTCATATCCACTCTACTTTTTGGATTTCGAAACTATGCAATTGGTTATTCCTGAATATCCAAACAGTAAACCTTATCAACAAATCACCTTCCAGTATTCTTTACATTATATAGGAAAGGAAGGCGGAGAGATTAAACACAAAGAGTTTTTAGGTGAAAGCGGAATTGATCCAAGACGTTCACTCGCCGAACAATTAGTTAAGGATATTCCAACTGATGCCTGCGTTTTGTCATATAACATGAGTTTTGAAAAAAGCAGAATAAAAGAACTCGCCGACCTATTCCCTGATTTGTCTGATAGTCTTATGAAAATTAGGGATAACGTTAAGGACTTAATAGATCCTTTCCATAAAGGCTATTATTACAACAAGGCAATAGGAAATTCATTCTCTATTAAAAGCGTATTGCCTGCAATGTTCCCTGACGACCCCGAACTTGATTATCACAATTTAGAAGGCGTTCATAACGGCTCAGAAGCGATGACTTTATTCCCAAAAATAAAAGACTTGCCACAAGACGAGCAAGCCGTAGCAAGAAAAAATTTACTTAAATACTGCGAACTTGACACCTATGCAATGGTAAAAATTTTCTTAAAATTAGTTGAAATCAGCAAATAAAATACAAAAAGGTCTAATTTTTTATAATTAGACCTTTTTTCTTTTTCTCTCACAAGAATTCAATCTCGTATTAACCCACACCTCTTTCGCATGTTTAATCGAATAAGTAATATATGGCGTCAATATAAATCTACCAAACTAAAATTCATTCAACACATCCAACAATGCTTCTTTATCCCAAACTTTTGGTTGGCCAACTTGTACATCATTTTCATATTTATAAATTCTATCTTCGTTGCCACCATATTGCTTGTACCATCTATACTCAACATTGTTATACTTAAACGCTACATACATGCCCCAATAATACCCGTTATCATATTCATTAAACGCACCATCTACTATATATATAGTTCTGCTATCAACTAGTTTTTTAATCTGTTCACATTTTTCTTTGCGGCCATCATAAAAATAAACACATTCTATAGAACTATGGTCTTTGTGTATTGCATTTGTATAGGTTGAAGTGTATCTATATTTATCGTTGTCACTTTTTTTAACTATTTTTTTAATAAAGCCACTATCTAAAAAATCTTGGTAGGTTATTTCCCAAGCAGGATTTGTTGATCCCAATAAAAACTTATGCACTTTATCTTTCAATTTTTCATCACATAAAATATTCCTTTTCCAACAAGATTTACGAGGGTGATACCCAATGGAAGTAAATAGATATTTACCTTCAATATCACTCCAACCATTAAACAGCTTTAAGAATTTTGTAATAGTTTCGTCGCTAACATTGTTGTCTTTGCCAAACAGTTTTTTAACGTTAAAAAATTTCGTATCAAAATTAGCCCAATCAACGTTGCCTGTTTCATCATAAAATAAAAACCTAATGGTTCCATTGAAAAAGGCGTATTGTTCTGCTTCAATTATTTTATCTTCAAATGAATTGTCTCTTGTTATTTTTTTAGCTTTTTCTTTTTCTTCTTCAAGTTGTTGATACAGTCTAGTATCCTGTTTGTTTGAATTAAAACTTTCCAAACCAGTATAAACGTTATCATAAACGTTAACTTCAAGAATTTTAGATAATTCATTTATCAACCTCATACAAGAAACCATTGCAGAAACGCTATCTATCCCTGCATTTTCAGTAAGATTTCTAACCACTCTCATCCATTTTTCATACTCAGTTTCATCAAAATACTCACGCTTTTTAATAAATAAACAAATGGCTAAAAAGTAAATTCTTTCCTTTTGGGTTGTAGCAATTAACTCTAACTTTTCATCGTATTTGGGAATAAAAGAATACACACTTGATATACTTTCTTCCCCATCTTCATCGGAGTTTGGTAATGCTGCTTCAATTTCTTTAATTGTTTCAGCTTTATCCTTAAGAAAATTAAACAAATAATTCATTTTTGACAGTTTATCTAACGTCAAAATTTTATAATTTTCAAATCCTTCGTATTTTACCGCGCAATCATTTGCGGTAGATTTGCTTCCAAGTCCTGCGCCGTATAACTTGTTGAATGCTTTGGTGTATTCGTTTTCTAAATCGTCCACCTTAAATTTGTCACTTAAACATATTTCGTTAACGACAAAGCGATTGATAAAAGAAAAAAACACTCTATCTATCTTTCCGTTAAATTTGTCGCCTAACCCTTTCTTTGTGTAATCCCAAATAACATCTGTCCAAGTCGTATCTATTTGCTTTGGCAAATCATCTTTAAGTTTTTTTTCTTCCTCATTATTAGGCTTTATGTTCCTTACGTAAGAAATCAAATCTGCTTTCAAATTATCAAAATCAGAAAGCATTTTCCCACGGGCATTCATTTTTATATACAAATCGTCAGCAACGGGTAATTTTTCACTCCCCATTACCAATAGTTGAAATTTTACACAATCTAACGAACCATAATAATTTTCAAAATCTACATCCTTAAAAACACTCTCAATGCAATCTTCTTTTGAATCGCTATCGCCACCAATTGTACGCAACATCGCGCTAATAGTTGGGTCGTTAAGCCAAGATTCGTAAAACCAGGTTTGTTGTTTTATATATTCAATTATTTCTATTGTGTCAGCGCTAACTTCTATCATCCTTTCGCAAAGGGCTTTGCAAAACGCTCTTGAAGACTCTCTCGTTTCGTAAGAAAAATTTTCAAGAGTTTTATAATCTTCTTTCAAATTACCGCTTTTAAAAGACAAATACCAATAAATTAACCACAAGGTTGTTAAACGTTGTTGTCCATCAACAGGGAAAAACCTTTCGTTTTCAATATTGCCGTATATAAAGTCTAAACTCGTTTCAGTTGTTTTATCTAAAGCAGACTTTATCTGTTCTAAAAAGTTTTTTCTTACGTATTCTTTACCCTTTCTTCCTTGAGCGTAATCACGCTGTATTACGGGAATTTCAATTTTATATTTTTCTAATAAACTTTTTATACTATATGTATTATTCATGCTTTATCCCCTTTTATTTTAACTGAACTTGCCATTTTTCAAAATAATAGCTTAATTTTTCGCAAAGATCTTCCCAGTAATTTTTAGCATCTTCTTTCGTCCAATTGACCATTGAAGTTGGCATTTTTGTATAAAATTTAGAAAACACGTTTTTCGTGCATAACGGAACAAACGCTATTTCTTTAACGGAATTGCTTTCTTTAATTTCATTATTTTTCCAAGAATAACTCTTCTTACATCCTTTTTCTTTATTTATTATAAAGGCTCTTTTAATGGGGAAAATTTGATTGCCATATTCTTTATTAGTAGACTCGTCTAAAAGAACAAAATTCCAAATCTTGTTCTTATCTTCATCGGCAAGAGCGTCCCCACTCTTTAATACTTCGTCAAGTATTTCGCTAAAATCTTTTTTATAGTCTACACCGTTTATATAATTATCAATATCATCCTTTAACTCAGCGCTAACGTATTCTTTGGCTAAAGACAAATAAAGTTTCTTATTTTCTTCTTTATCTAATTTATCGCCAGCGTTTGGTCTTATATGTTCTACTTGCCAATTTTCTTTCTTATATAAATGGAAAGGAAACTTTGTAAAGTTAGGCAAACTATACTTTTTGTCTTCAACCATTTTTTGATTCTGTTGTATAATGGTTTCAACATTATGTAAAAGCAAAATACCCACGCATTCTCTTTTGCTAATTTCTTTTGTTTGAACTTTCCCCTTCTTCATGTTTGCTGAAACGTAAAGCTCGTCAAACTTCCAATCTTTAAGTTCTTTTATCCACTCTTTATTCTCAAATGATTTTACTATCTTTTCTTTCAAGCACACGCAAAAATCATCTTTCGTTGTTTTGCCCCATTCATTTAAGAGTTCTTTTATTTCAATCTTGCCTATAGTGGTTAAATAACCTATATAATGATAGAACCTATAATCATAATACCATTCATTGAAGATTTGGAATACTCTTTTAACCTCCTCCCATGCCGAACCGAATATCCAATTCTCTTCTTTCTTATACATATTAAAAGCCTCGTTAAAATAACGGAAAGTAGAATGTTCATCATTCCCGATTCTATCTTTTAAGGTTTGATTTTTTTCTTCGGCGCTTTTTTTGGCTCTCTCTTTTTTCCACTTTGTTTCAGCGAATACTCTAAAACAGTCATTTTGTGCAATTATATTTAATATAAGATCAATTCTTGTAGGTTTATCATAATTTGCATTGTTTAAAAACAACCAAAACTCATCATTTTGCAATGTTTTTTCTATATTATCCCATTCGGAAGCAATTTTCAACTGCTCTTTTTCAAGCATTCTATTGCTAATATCGTCGCCGACGTTAAAATTAGTTCTATTTAAGAATAACGCCTTTATAAGTTCCGCATCCGTTAAAGGAATTTTACCTATGTTCAAACGAGTAAAAACGGATATTTCTTCTTCTTTTTGAACTTCATACCAAATAAAACAAACTTTGTTTAGTAAAACTTCTTCGAAAGTTTCTATTTCTTTTTTTTCTTTGTCTCTAAACCACTCCTTTACAGCTTCATAAACTTCAGAAATATGATAAAAATCAATATTGCTATTTTTCAAATTCGAAGAAGATTTAATACTATTTAAAAATTCCCCACTCTTATCTCTTGTTTCATATTCTAGTTTGTATTTTCCATTAGAATCTAAATAGCTTAAAATTAAATAAATCGTAGTTAACCTTTGTTGCCCATCAACAACTATCCATCTACCTTTTATTATTTGAGCAATCTCATCTATGGTAGACGCTTTTTTACAATCCTCTAAAACTGTTTGCTCATCAAAGCCAGAACAAACAACAAGCGGTTGAATACAGTAAATTTCTTCTTCCCCTGCTTTTTCGGAAAAAGTTAAAATATCATCTAATAATTCTTTGGCTTGACGAGGTTCCCAACGATACCCCCTTTGATAATCGGGAATAAAAAAGTTCATTCCCAAAATTTCATTTACAGGTTTTAACGCTATAATGTCATGTTTCATCATTTACATTCCTTTTATTCTTTTTAATATTTCTTTATTTGCTGATCAAAATTTGCAACATCCAGCAACTCAGACTTCTATTTTCCTAACAACATCTCTAAATTTTTCTTTGCGCCTTTTCCAAACATCGTATCATGGTATGTTTGCTTATCTCGTTTGCGCATCAAGTGGCAATCTTTATAAAATTTTCAAGGCTTCATCAGCATGGTTAAATGCCTCTAAAATTATGCCACTATGTTTATTGTGACTTTTTACATACTCTATAACAAAAGTCTTTATAACGGAATTAACGTCTTTATTCATAACATCCTCCTTTTCCATATTTTGATATAGCAAAAAACCTAAAACTTACACCAAACTGTGTTCGTTTTAGGTTTTGATTGGTGACCCCTACGGGAATCGAACCCATGTTACCACCGTGAAAGGGTGGTGTCTTAACCGCTTGACCAAGGGGCCTCTTCGTGTCAAAACTCGCTTTTGCTAAGTTCTGTCACTATTATTTAGCAAGTTGCCTTGCGTTTTTGTTAAAGTCTTCTTTAACTCTTTGGTTGCGTTTAAGCTTTTTGTGGTAGCGGCGGTCAGATTCGAACCAACGACCTGCCGGGTATGAACCGGCCGCTCTAACCAGCTAAGCTACGCCGCCATATGGCATTTAATGGCGAACTCGTCGTTAAATGCTTTTGTATTATATCCAAAAATCAAAACCTTGTCAAATATATTTCCGTGTTTTGACAAAAATTTTTTTCTTTTATTTATATATAATCTATTTTTTCTTACGCTAAGGGTTCTAACTCTTCGTATTTTATCTTAACGCCGTTCTTTTTAAGTCTTTCTTGCAATGCCAAAACGTCCGCAGAATGGAAATCTTCAAACATAGCGGCAGCCGTTCCAACTGCTTCGCCTGTAACCGCGCAACATGGAATAACGCGAGAAAGTTCCCACATAGTATCCGTTGCGGAGATACATCTACCGCAAGCAGAAAGGTTTTTAATATTCTTAGAAATCAAAGAGCCGTAAGGCACTTCAAAAACAGGACCTGCTTTACGCCAATTACTAATTAAACCAACGCTGTCTTCATAAGGCTTAAACGGTTCATCGTCTAAGACAACCTTGCCCTCTATACGTCTTGTCATTCTTATTTGAGGAATGGTTGCAATTTGAGCGAGATGGTGTTCTTTGCTTATGCCACCCTTTTTTAAGAAATCTTCTAAAAGCGTTGCGTGAGATTGAACCATCATATCTGAAAGCTCATCTGCTTCTAGTCCCTTAAATCTCTTGCCCTTGTTTTCTAACTGTTCTTTAGTTTTATATTTATCTGGGATATCGGCAAAGCCTAAAAATCTAAGGAAATAGTTTTCTTTTAAGTGTTCAAAATACCAAGCGGCAAGAACGTTGCCTTGCTTGAACTCTTCTGTTTGAGCGCCTGCTTGTAAGGCAAGATCAGCATCTCCGGAAGCATCGATAAAATTCTTTGCAACAAAAGCCTGTCTACCGCTTTTGCTTTCGGTTATAACTGCGGTAATTTTATCTTTTTTAACCGTAGCTGAAGTAACGGTTGCTCCGTAAAGAATCTTAACGCCATTTTCAATAAGTAGTTGCTCGCAAAGAATTGCAAAAACGTTAGCGTTATATTCAACTTCGTAACGGCTCTTTTTTCTATCTTCTAAAGTATAGCCATCGTTAAGCCAAGGTTTAGCATCGTGGTCTCTTACGGGGTGAGCAAGCTCTGTACCATGCTTTACAGAGAGTTTTAAAAGTTCTTCTGCAATGCCGAAAGAAACCTGTCTTCCGTTGCCATCGCAAATAGGAAGATATATGGCAATTAGACCGGCAGTGCCTAAACCACCTAGCATATAAGTTCTTTCAAGTAGTAACGTTTTAGCACCATTTCTAGCTGCAGCAAGCGCAGCGGCAACACCGCCAACGCCACCACCGACAACAACAACGTCATAGTTGTCAACAACAGAAATTTTACGTGATTTTTCTTTAATAAACTGTGCCATAATTACCTAAAAAAATTAATCTGCAAAAAGGTCAACTGCCTTTTCGTAGTAAGCCCATTTAAGGTTGTTTTCAATAAATCTTAATACGTTGTCGTCAAGTTTGATTTCTTCCATAACAGCCTTAACGTCATTGTATGCAGCGCGATATTCTGCTTGTTTAGCGCTGTCGCAGAATTCGTAGTTAACAATTCCGTCGAGTTTATAGAGTTTCTTAAGAACTTCAACCGCCTTTTCAGCGCCTTTTAAGATTTCTACGTTAGTGTCGCCGTAAGTTTCCTTTGCTTCAGGAGAAAGAGCGTCATAAGCGTTTCTTGCATCTTTAACAAGTTGGTCGTCAACTACGCAAACGCCGTCAACGATTTCCCATTCGAGAGTTGCAGGAACTTTTGCAAGCGCAGCAACTGCCGTTTTTGCAGCGTCAGCAGGAATAATCTTGCCGATGAATGAATGTCCTTCGATATAGAATAGGTCGTCCTTATCGTCATCGTCGGTATCTTCAGCAACAACTTCTATACCCGTTTCGGTGCTGTTTGCAGTAGCCGAAGCCTTATCGAAAATCTTAACGTATTTAATATATGAAGCACCTGCTTCAGTATTGTCAAGATAGAAATAGTATTGAGTTTCGTTAGCCGTTCCTTCGTCGAAAACTATTCTTTCGGGAGCATACCAAGCACCGCCAACGGTGTCTTCGGAAATTCTTTCTTCCTTGTAGAATTCGGTGAACGCATTTTCTTCTACGTCACACAACTTAATTCTTGCTAAGCAGTTCATTGAGTTGTAGTAGTAAGCGTATTGAACGCCGTTGTGAGTAACAACTTCAATCATTTCACTTGCCGTGCCAACCTTAGCAACCTTTTTGAAGTTGGTTTTCTTGTCTTTAACGAGAGAAGTTTTAACGATAAACACGTCGGAACTTGCAACCGTTTCGCCATCTTCGTTAGTAACGTCGTCACCACTTATAATAGTATAAGCAGGATCGTTGATATCGATGCCGTTTCCGTCAGCGTCGAACATAGCAGAGCCAACGAGTTCAGGGTTTTTAATTTTGTTGGAATCTTTAATAGCAAATTCCATAAAGTTGTCTTTATTAGCAAGAACATCACTTGTTTTAACCCCGTAAACGGTTTCTTCGCCGTCCAAGTTGGTAGAACTGAAGAAATACAAGTTGTCGTCAACCCAACTGTTGGTAAACACAACTTCGTCGTTGATTCCGTCTAAGATACAAGTTCCGCGGAATTCGTTGCCTTCTTGAATACCGTCGCCCGCTTTGTAAGCATAAACTTTGTTAAAAGTTTCTTGCGCTCTTACATAATCGTCGCCCGTGTCAGCGCCTGAATAATAGTCTTCAGAATAAATGTTTGCAGAGTATAACAAAATCAAGCCGTCAACACCGTCCCCGGATAAGAAGGTGTACTCAGCAAGAGTTTCGTATTTACCCTTGGTAGAATCGTCTGTTTTAGCAACTACAACCTCGGTTTTAGTAGAAGTGTTGTAGCACATAATAGCAGATTCGGGGTTGTTGTAGTAAATGAGATAAACAACGCCGTTGTTTTGAACGAATCTATAAGTATAGTTAAGGAAGGTAACGGTAAAATACTTTTCAGTTTCAGAACCATCGAGTTTAGTTCTAAAGAAGGTCATTTCACCCTTAGCAACTTCACCAGCATTGTTCTTGTCCGTGCTGGGAGTTCCATAATAAACGTAACCGTTATAGATATAAACGCCTGCAGAATAATCTTCTGCAACGAAAAGCTTAGGAACAATAACTTCCGTCTTAACTTCGCCAGACTTGATAGAAGATTTTTCCGCAGCCATAAGCGCGCCCTTTACAGGCGTGCCGAATTCGTTATCGTCGCCGTAAGAAGCAAAGCCGTTGATGTAGTAGATATAATTTTCGGTTTCAGCAACGAATCCGCCGTTGGAAAGAACTTTTCCTGGCGTCTTCATATTAGACCCCTGCCAATCGTTATCGCCACAAGCGACTAAGCCAATAGCAGACAATACCGCCAAGGCGCAAGCTAAAATTTTGATTAGTATCTTTTTCATAAAAACTCCGGTAGTGCGTCAACATTTTTTAAGTTGACGAATATAGATATTTATACAAGTATACATTATATACCATAACTTTGCTTTTTGCAATAGTTTATTTGGATTTTTTTGACATTTTTACCTTTGTGGGGGAAAGAATTTTGGATAATTTAAAGTTATTTAAGCTTGTTGCAGACGCTCTGAGTAAGGCCAAAACGAGCCAAGCGGACAGCGGAAACGGAAAAAACCCGTTTGATTTTTCAAAAATATTGCAAAATTTAGGTGGTTTCTCAGGGAAAAATAACACCGACTCGCCCACCGATAACGGGGATTCTAACGACAAAAAAGAAGCCATTTCTCCCCTGCCGTCTGCCCCCTTGCAAGCAGGGATGCTCGGCACTATGAAATCACACGACGAGTTTATAAAAAGAGTTATGGAAAAAAACAAAAAGTGTTGACTTGCATTTTAAGGTAGGTTATAATAAAACTGTTTGAAAAACTCACGTTTTAGTTTATAAAAAACTCGTGATTAGGAGAGAATTATGCTTTCGGACAAGTTTATTAGCGCAACCAAAGAATTTACTACCGAACACCAAGGGGTTCCCGCTCCGTATATTAGAAAAACTTTTGAAGTTTCTGATTTTAAGAGCGCGGAAGTTTACGTTTGCGGTTTGGGGTTCTATGAATTTTACGTTAATGGAAAAGAAATAACAAAAGGCAAACTTGCCCCATATATTTCCAACCCCGACCAAGTAGTTTACTACGATAGATACGACTTGACTAATTTAATAAAGCAAGGCAAAAATGCCTTTGGTTTTCTTTTGGGAAACGGCTTTTTGAATAACCCCGGTGGAAAAGGTTGGAATTTTGACCAAGGCTCTTTCCGTTCTGCCCCAAAGCTTGCACTATCTTTTGTCGTTGACGGAAAAGTTGTTTTTGAAGCAGACACCTCTTTCAAAACCGCACCATCGCCTATTATTTTCGATGATTACAGAATGGGCGAGCATTACGATGCACAAAAGGAAATTGACGGCTGGGCAGAAATAGATTTTGACGATAGCAAGTGGGCAAACTGTATTGAAGCCACCACACCAAAAGGCGAAAAGAAAATTTGCACGGCAAACCCTATAAAAGTTGTTAAGGAAATTAAACCTGTTAGAAAGTGGAGAACGGAGTGCGGAAACGTTTACGATTTCGGCGCTAATTTTAGCGGTGTGGTTAGACTTAAACTCGATGGTTTTTACGCTCCCCACCAGCGCTTCAAAATTCACCATGCCGAAGTGCTTTTGGAAGACACCGTTATTTATAAAAAGAATATTTGCGTGCCTTTTAGGTTTAACCTTGACGATTGGCAAACGGATATATATTACGCAAAAGACGATTGTTTTCCACAAATTTATCAACCACACTTTACCTATCACGGCTTCCGTTACGTATTTATTGAAGGTATTGACGGAGCACAAGCTACCGACGATTTAGTTACCATGCTTGTTTATTGCTCCGATTTTGAAAATCAAAACGAGTTTATTTGCGATAATCAGACGGTTAACAAAATTCAACAAATGACTGTTAACTCCGACGTTTCTAACTTCCACTACTTCCCCACCGATTGTCCACACAGAGAAAAGAACGGTTGGATGGGCGATATTGCCCTTTCTGCAGAGCAATTATTTTACAACTTTGGCTGTAAAAAAGATTTAAGAGAGTGGCTTAATACCGTTAGAAAAGCACAAAGAGAAGACGGCGCTGTTCCTGGAATCGTCCCTACCGCCGGTTGGGGTTTTGCGTGGGGAAACGGTCCTGTTGAAGACTTTGCTATAACTGAACTTCCCTATTACGACTATATGTTTAACGGGGACAAGAGCGTTATTTTGGATAACGCCGATATGATTAAAAAATACGTTGAGTATCTTAAAACTATTCGCAAGGAAAACGGCTTGTTTGAGTTTGGACTTCCAGATTGGTGCGAAGCAAAATGGAAAGGTCTTGATAAACCGCTTACTAACATTGAAATTACAGATAGTTTAGTTATTATCGACATGCTTAAAAAAGCAGAAAAAATGTTTATCGTTATAGGCGATAACGACTACGCAAAGCAACTTAACGATTTTGCCCAAAGCATTAGGGAAGATTTTAGAAAGGTTCATTTAGACAAAAACCTTTTTGTTAAAGGCAGAAAACAAACGGCACAAGCACGTGCTATCGATAGCGGTATTTTTACCGATGAAGAAAAGAAAACAGCTGTTAAAAATCTAGTTCAAATTATAAAAGAAGATGGAAATCGCTTCCAAACAGGTGTTGCAGGGGCAAGAGTTTTATTCCACGTTTTAGCAGATAACGGCTACCCACAACTCGCCTTTGACTTGATTACCCAAGAAAAGTATCCATCTTATGGCTTCTGGGCAAAAGAAGGTTACGATAACCTTCCCGAAAAGTTCTATACTCGTCGCAAAAACTCACCATTCCCCGACGACGGAACTTACTTGCAATCGCTAAACCACCATTTCTGGGGCTTTGTTTCGGGTTGGTTTTACAAATACCTTTGCGGATTAAACGTTAACCCCGATTATACCAATTGCAATAAAATCGTTATTTCACCACTCGCTATTAAGGGCGTTAAAAAGCTTAACTGCAAGTTTGAAAACAATGGTAAACAGTTAGAATACAGCCTTGTAAGAAAAGGTAAAAAAGTAAACGTTACCATTACCAAAAACACAGGCTTTGACGTTGAGATAAAATAAGTTTAGAATAGAAAAAACCGCAACGAAAGTTGCGGTTTTTTGTTTGATTAATGATTAAGCCTTAAAAATCTTACTTTTAACAGAAGCAAATTCTTCTTCGTTTATAATTTGTTGATCAAACAACTTTTTCCATTTTTTAAGATCTTCAACTGAATACTTTTCACCATCTGTGCACTTTAAAGCCTTTGCTTTTAAGTTGTCAAATTCATCAGCTGTAATAACTTTTTCCTTTTCCATTTCTTTATACTTGTTTAGAACTGCTACGATGTTCCCGTCATTGTCTGCCGAACGGCCTTTCTTAACGAAGCCAAAGAAATCAAGGATTGTTGTAAATAAGTAGAATACTGCGGAAACCCCCATAACCATATAGCCTACGGAAGTAACCATGTTGAGTTCGCTTGAAGATAAAGTCATAAAGTTTGCTAAGCCACATGCTCCTAAAATACCAGCCATGCAGTAACCAACGTTAATCAAAACGTTGTTTTTTGCATTTATAAAGCAAATGGCGAGAATTGCAGCTACTACTGAGAGTTCAAGCGCGCTGAATGCTATTGCTGGTAATTCTGTAATCATAGAATCAACGATGATTCCAATAACCACAATGATAAAACCGGCAAACATTACGAGTTTTGTGAGTGATTTTTTCATTTGTCTTTTCTCCTTTTCAGAACAAATTGTTCTTATTTGACATAATTATACAGAACATTATGTTCCCTGTCAAGTAATTTGGAACAAAATGTTCCATAATAGACACATGAGTAAGTTTAAAGATAATTTGAGAGAATTGAGATTGTCGGCTCATTTAAGCCAAAATCAACTTGCCAAACAGTTGGGGGTTTTAGAAAGGACTGTATCCTATTGGGAAAACGGCAAAAGAGAATGTGATTTTGATACGCTTATTTTAATCGCCAGGTTTTTTGGGGTTAGAGTGGACGATTTACTGTGTGAATAAAATAAAAAAACCGCAACGAAAGTTGCGGTTTTTTGTTTTTAAGTTTCTTATGCTCTTTTTTGTTTATTGGTAAAGTATAATAGCGTCAACGCTACGATAGATACAACTATTTGAGAAATGGTTAAAGACCACCAAATTCCGTTTATTCCTAACCCTATTTTTGGAAGCAAGAACAAAGTTAAGGGGGCGAGAACAACGGCATCTAAGCAGATGAGCAAGTTTGAAATTGCCGTTTTACTTACTGCGTAGTAGTAAGAGCATACGTATTTAACTAAACCCTTAAAAAGATATGAAAAGGCGTATATAACGAAGCCCGTTTTCATAAGGTTTGCGCCCGCTTGGGATATTGAAAATAGTTTTGGCATTCCGTAAATAAGCAAGGGCGTAAGCGCCATAAAGGCAACTGCAAAAGCCACCGTTAAAAGCAAGGAAACTTTCATTGCCCTGCGCTCGTTTTTCAAATCGTTTGCACCGTGGCAGTAACTTACGACAGGTTGAACGCCGTCGCAAACGCCTTGGAAAATATAATCTAAGGTATAAACGGCGTAACTCATAACGCCATACGCGCCGACTGCAACCGTTCCGCCGTAAAGACCTGCAAAGTAGTTGGTAAATAGTAGAACGAGTGACGGAACGAAGTTTATGCCAATAGGCGAGGTAGACGCTTTTAATATGCTTGGCATATCTTTCCAAATCTTTTTGATGTTGCCCTTAAATTTAAGAGCGAAAAAGCACATCACCATTATTACTGCTTGAGACACGACTGTGGAAACGGCAACGCCAGCGAGCGTGTATTTTTTTACTAAAAGTATATCTAAGACAACGTGAACGATAAGTCCCGTTACACAACAAATCATTGAAAAGTAAGTTTTTTGTTCGTTGCGAAGAAGTGCCACAAGCCCAGAGCCAACTATTTGGAAAATAGCGCCTATACTTACTATTTTAGAATACTCTAAGGCGTAAGGCAACGCGTCGCTCGTCGTTCCCATAAACACAAGCAAGGGTTTGCTTAAAAAGTAAAAGGCTACGCTTGTAACAACGCCAACAAGCATTAGCAAGAAGATAAGCGAAAACTTAACTCGTTCTCCGCCGTCTAAATCGTTCTTGCCACGTAGCGAGTTTATTATTACCGAGCCACCAACACCTATACCCGTGCCAAGCGAAGTAATAAGCGCCACTATTGGCCAAGCAAAGTTTATGGCAGCAATACCTACGTCACCTAAAACTCCGCCTATAAACAAACCGTCAATGTTGGTATAAGTCCCAACAAGCACCATTGATATGACTGACGGTATTATAAATTTTGAAAGTTTGAAATTCATTTTTTACCTATTCTATAATATCAGCAAGTTTTGCAATATCGTCTATAACGGCAGTAACGTTACCGCTAAGTAAACTTCTGCCTTGCTCTGTTTTAGCAATTCCTACACAGTTGATTTTTGCATTCTTTGCAAAGTCAGCGTCCGTTAAAGTATCGCCAACCATTACCAAGTCTTGTGGCAAAAAGCCGTTTTCTTGCATAACTACGTTTGCATAATAAGGGTTTGGCTTGTGTGGGTGAACACCGTCATCAACATACACCTTGTCGAAAAGAGAGTCTATTTGCAAACCTTTTAAGCAAATGCCTGTGGTATGTTGATCGTCAGAAGTAACAACAAAAAGTTTTTTACCCCTTTGCTTTAATGTTTCCAAAGCGCTTTTTAGACTATTCGAAGTGGGCAAAACTTCGCCCTTTTGCAAATTATCGTGAAAAGTTTTTAAGCAAACGTCTTCCCACTCTTGGTCGTTTAGGTTGACGCCCTCTTTATTAAAAATGGGTTGCATAACTTTTGCGATTTGACCGTAAGTTCCCTTGCAAAGTATTCCGTCTACGTCAAAATAGTCTTCGCCAACACCGATTGCCTTTAATGCAGACAAAGCAACGGTATCGCTAAGATTAAATTTATTAGCAAGTTCTTTAACTGCGTGAACGCTTACCGTCTGCCAAAAAGGAGCAAACTCCAAAAGCGTGCCGTCTTTATCGAATAAAATTGCCTTTGCTTTAATTTTTTGCATAATCTCACCGCGAATTTTTTCTTTTTCTATTATGCAACACAAAAAAGAAAAAGTCAATTATTTACAATAATTAAAGGTTAGTTTTATAAACTAAAAAGAGAGTAACTCTATCTAATACTCTCTTTTTTTCGTTGGCTTTAATCAGCCAAGTTTATAATTTTCTTTTGTAATCTTTTTGCAAACTCGAATGTTCTTCTCGCCCCACCCCACGAATGCCTAACGTAGGCAATAACTAAATCGGCTTGTTTCACCATCCATTCATTTCTTTTTATAATAGCAAACTTTTTGGGAACGTTTTCTAGTTCGGGGAAAATTATGCCGTCAGTAACATTCTTGTAATACTCAAGTTTAGAATATCTCTTATCTAAATAAGGGGTAACAAAATATATCTTAGTGTCGTTGTGCTTTTCTTTATACTCTAGCGCCGAGCACAAAGCATAATGGTCAAAAGAGCCATATCCCCCTACATAAAAATCAACAGGATTATCCTTTATGTTTTCGCATAAAATATCATACAGCTTATATTGGTTTTCGTTATTATCAAACGAAGAATGCCCACAAAAAGTTATTATCATACCCATATCTTTTATTATAATATACTAGATGTTTTGTCTAGTGTCAAGATATTTTGTCTAGTTTTTGACATAATAAAAATATGGATAAGATTTTTTGTGAAAACTTTAAAATTGCTAGAAAGTCTAGCGGACTAACACAAAAGCAAGTAGCCCAAAAACTTGCCGTTGTGGAGAGTTGCTATGCTAATTGGGAGCAAGGCAGAACCGAGCCGAATATAGAGAACTTAAGAAAGCTATCTAAACTTTTTGATGTAAGTTTAGACGAACTATTAAATTAAAGAGCACTGTGATTGCAGTGCTCTTTGTTTTTTTAAGGATAAAAACATGCAAGTGAATAGGATAAACCTTGTTAATTATTTTCGAGACACAAGTTTTCAAGGGTTAGAAACGAGTTAGCCAAGGCTCGCGAAGTGTTTTGGGTGAGATTAACCTTGTTGGTTATCGAAGTCAAAACACGAAGCAGTAACACAGGATAACGAAGTTTATAACCCTAGAAAAAGAAAAAGCATTGGAAAAAATTCCAATGCTTTGTATCTTTTTCGTTGAAAACAATTATCTCTTTGAGAATTGTGGAGCACGACGTGCTTTCTTTAAGCCGTATTTCTTTCTTTCCTTCATTCTGGAATCTCTCGTTAAGAAACCTGCTTTCTTTAATGCTGCTCTCGTTTCTGGTTATGCTAAGAGAAGCGCTCTTGCAATACCGTGACGAATTGCACCTGCTTGACCGGTAAATCCACCGCCTACAACGTTTACTACAACGTCGTATTTAGCAAGGTTTTCAGTTAAAACTAATGGTTGACGAACGATAACCTTTAAGGTATCTAAGCAAAGATATTCGTCAATAGACTTCTTGTTGATGGTAATAGTGCCGTCGCCAGCAGGAATTAAACGAACGCGTGCGATAGCCTTCTTTCTTCTACCAGTTCCCCAATATTGAACTTTCTTTTTGTTTGATTTAGTAGCTGCCATATTTCACCTCATTAAAACAACTTAAGTTCTTCGGGCTTTTGAGCCTGATGATTGTGTTCTGCGCCACGATAAACTTTAAGTTTGGTGAGCATAGAACGGCCTAAACTGTTTTTAGGAAGCATGCCTTTAACTGCTTCGTAAACAGCAACGTCTGCTTTGTTAGCCATAAGGGTTTTGTATTGAATTTCTTTCAAACCACCGATATGACCTGTGTGATATCTGTAATATTTCTTTTCGAGTTTTTTACCTGTTAATGCAACCTTGTCGCAGTTAACGATTATAACGAAATCGCCCGTATCAACGTTAGGGGTGAAAGTGGGCTTATTCTTACCGCGAAGAATAGCTGCAACCTTGCTTGCGAGACGACCGAGAGCAATGCCTTCAGCATCTACAACATACCACTTTCTGACTACGTCGTTTGCGTGAGCCATGTAAGTTTTCATTGTCTTTTCTCCTTAAATTAAAGTGTGGATATAATGGGGAAGTTTCGCTTTGTGTCGGACACGACCCCGACATTGCCGAAGGGCTAATTCGGCGAAAATAAACGAACTTTTCCTTATAAACGCTTAATTATATTAAAACAAACGGCGAATAAAGTCAAGCATTTTTCACCGTTTTTGCGTATTTTTTAACTATTTTTAACTACATTTTACCGCGAATACTATATATTGTGTAATCTTTGTTTATCTCGCACAATTTCAGTCGTATTCGACGCTTTCTAAGCACAGTCCTTTTGCGGGAAGAGTTCTTCCGCACAGCGTTCTGTCGCCATTAATAAGCATATTTTCTATATCTTGCAAACTTTTTTCGCCTTGTGATAGAGCAAGTAAAGTTCCGCAAAGCGTTCTAACCATATTATATAAAAAGCCGTTGCCCGTAACTTTTACTCTTAACTCTTTTCCGTCTTTTTCAATATCGATTGAATAGATTGTTCTAACGGTAGTTTTTGCACCGCTTCCACTCGCGTTAAAGCAAGCAAAATCGTGCTCGCCAACAAAAAGCTCTGCGCCCTTTTTCATAAGGTCTAAATCGACGTCTCCGTGAACGGTTGTCGAATATCTTTGTTTAAGCGGATTTTCTATTTCCGAAAGGTATAAATTGTAGCAATAAGTTTTTCTTTTAGCGCTCGTGCAAGCGTTGAAACTTTGGTCTACTTGCTCGCCCGAAAAAACCCTTATGTCACTTGGCAAATGCGCGTTTAACGCTTTGGCAAATTTTTCTGGTGGAATAGAAGTTTTTTCCACCGAAAAATGCGCCACTTGTCCACTTGCATGCACGCCTGCATCCGTTCTACCACTTCCCGTAACGCGAACGCTTTCGCCCGTTACCATAAACACGGCTTTTTCGAGTAGTTCTTGAACGGTTACCCCGTTAGGTTGCACTTGCCAACCGCAATAATCGGTGCCGTCGTATCCCAAAGTAATTTTTATCTTCATACTACGCCACCAAATATGGATATAAATAGAAGCCGTTTAAGTAAACGACGCCAACTATTAAACCTGCAAAGAACAACAAGCCGAACAAATCGCCTAAGCCAAAGGTTGTTTTCTTATACTTAGTTCTCACCTTGCTTCCTGCGTAGCATCTTGCGTCCATAGCGTCGGCAAGTTCGTCTGCACGGCGGAAAGAACTTATGAGTAAGGGAATAAGCACGGGAATAAGCGCTTTTGCCCTTTTGAAAATATTTCCACTTTCAAAGTTTGCGCCCCTTGCCTTTTGCGCTTTTATGATTCTATCCGTTTCTTCCAAAAGCGTGGGGATAAAACGGAGAGCAATGCTCATAATGAGAGCAAATTCGTGAACGGGGAACTTTATATATTTTAAGGGATAAAGCAAAAATTCAATGCCGTCTGCAAGTTCGACGGGAGAAGTCGTTAAGGTGAGCAAAGACGCGCCCAAGACGATTAACACTATTCGCATAGTGATAAAGCCTGCCGTCAAAAGTCCTTCGTCGGTGATAAAACCACCTTCCCAAAGCGGTGTGCCTTGTTTGTTGAAAAACACTTGCAAAACAGCCGAGAACACCACTAAAAAGATTACCCCTTTTATGCTCTTTAACATTCTTCCAAAAGGCACTCTTGCAATAACAGTTGCTATTACGATAGCAAAAAGGCAAGCGAGCAGTCCTAAGAAGTGGTAGTAATCAACCATAAACACGGCTACGATATACGCGATAACGAGCAAGATTTTTACCGAAGCATTCATCTTGTGAACGGGGGAATTTGTGGGGTAATACTGCCCGAAAGTCATCTCTTTCATAAAGCACCCCCCTTGTCCTTAACCGCCCGTAAATACTTTTGAATAAAGTCGTCGGTGGTAAGGTCGCTATCGATAATAATTCCCTTATCTTTTAGGTCGTTGGTAAGCTTTGCAGTTACGGGCAAATCTAAGCCGAGTTCGGCAACTTTTTTAGCGTCCGAAAATATCTCTTTCGGCGTTCCCGAAAGTGCAATTTTGCCCTTGTCGAAAACAACGGCGCGAGAACAGTTTTCGCTGACCAAATTCATATCGTGCGAAACGATTATTATTGTCTTTACAAAAGTCTTGTGAAGTTCTTTTAAAAGCCTTATAAAATCTCTCTTGCCAACGGGATCTAAGCCTGCGGCAGGTTCGTCTAAAACCAACACTTCGGGACGGGTAACGATAACGCCTGCTATCGCCACTCTGCGCTTTTGTCCGCCCGAGAGTTCAAAGGGGGATTTTTCCTTTACTTCTTCATAATTAAGCCCTACCAAAGTAAGCGCCGTTTTTACGCGCTCGGTAGTTTCTTCAGGGGAAAGTTCAGGATAAAAATTCTTTAAGCCGAACGCCACGTCGTCAAAAACCGTTTCGGCAAAAAGTTGGGCTTCGGGGTATTGGAAAACCATGCCCACCTTAGAGCGAAGCGCCATAAAATCGCAGTCTTTGTCCGTTAAATCAAACTCGCCTATTTTGAGGCTTCCTTTGTCTTTGCCAACTTTGATAAGTCCGTTAAGGTGCTGAACAAAAGTTGACTTTCCGCTACCCGTTCTTCCAACGATACCGAAAAATTCCCCTTCGTCTATGGTAAGGGTTACGCCGTCAACTGCGCGAACGGCAAGACTCTTTGATTTTTCGCTGTAAATATAGGTTAAATCTTTGGCTACTATTTGCATAACGCCTCCGATAACTCCTGTTCGGTCAATACGCCTTCGGGAAGTTCAATACCATTTTTACGCATTTTGTTTGCTATATACGAAGCCAAAGGAAGTTCTAAGCCTATCTCTTTAAGCTCTTTTTCTCTCTTAAAAATTTCTCTCGGGGTATCTTGCATAACGATTTTTCCGCTATCCAAAACAATAACCCTGTCAGCGTCTACTACTTCTTCCATATAGTGAGTGATGGCAAGCACTGTAACCGCCTGTTCTTTGTTGAGTTTTTTGACTACTGATAAAACTTCTTTTCTGCCCTTGGGATCGAGCATTGCAGTAGACTCGTCAAGTATCAAAATTTGTGGTTTTAAGGCAAGCACGCCCGCAATTGCCACACGTTGTTTTTGTCCACCCGAAAGCCTTGTTGGGGAAGACTTTCTAAAATCTTGCATGCCAACTGCATCAAGGGCAAAATCTATTCTTTCACCTATCTCTTTTCTCGGGATTCCTAAGTTTTCGGGACCGAACGCCACGTCGTCTTCAACGATAGAAGCAACAAGTTGATTGTCGGGGTTTTGGAAAACTACGCCCACGCGTTTTCTAACTTCAAAAACAGTCTTTTTGTCGCCAACTTTAATGTCGTCAACGTAAATTTCGCCCTCATCTGGGGAAAGCAAGCCGTTGATTAATCGCGCAAGTGTAGATTTACCACTTCCGTTATGCCCGATAACCGCTATATATTCGCCCTTTTCCACGTTAAAAGAAACCCCGTCTACGGCAGGATTTGTTTTATCGTATGAAAATTTAACGTCTTTCAAAGAAATTAACGACATTTTTTGCTTCCTATGAGTAATTTTTAATGATTTTACCACAACTTAAACGTTTTTTCAAGCAAAAGGCGGTAGGTATATCAAAAAGGCATAAATAAAACTTTGGAATTTTTGCAGAAAATTTACTTTTCCCATTGACTATTTCATTTTGTAACTGTATAATAATGTTTACGAAAATAATATTTGTAATTATATTACGGAGGACTTTATATGAGAAAAATGACTATTGACGGCAATACCGCCGCCAGCCACGTAGCCTATGCCTTCTCGGAAGTTGCGGCAATATATCCTATTACCCCATCATCTCCAATGGCAGAAGTTGCAGACGAATGGTCGGCAGCGGGCAGAGAGAACATGTTCGGTCAAAAGCTTCGTCTTGCAGAAATGCAATCAGAAGCAGGTGCAGCAGGCGCAGTTCACGGTTCGTTAACCGCAGGTGCGTTGACTACCACCTACACGGCAAGCCAAGGTTTGCTCCTTATGATTCCAAACATGTATAAAATTGCCGGCGAATTGCTCCCCACCGTTTTCCACGTAAGCGCAAGAGCACTCGCAGCACACTCACTTAACATTTTCGGCGACCATGCGGACGTTATGGCTTGTCGTCAAACGGGCTTTGCTATGCTTGCAAGTAACTCTGTTCAAGAAGTTATGGACTTAGCACTCGTTTCACACCTTTCTACCCTTAAATCAAAGGTTCCTTTCCTTCACTTCTTCGACGGTTTCAGAACCAGTCACGAAGTAAGTAAAATCGACGTTATCGATTACGACGAAATGAAAGAACTCGTTGATATGAAGGATATCGAAGATTTCAGAGCAAGAGCATTAAACCCTGAACACCCTGTTCAACGCGGAACCGCACAAAACTCTGACATCTATTTCCAAAACAGAGAAACTGCTAACAAATACTACGAAGCAACACCTGCTATCGTTCAAGAAATGATGGACAAGGTTAGCAAACTTACCGGCAGAAGTTATCACTTGTTCGACTACGTTGGTGATCCTAACGCTGAAAACGTTGTAGTATTGATGGGTAGTGGTGCTGACGCTGTTGAAGAAACCATCAACAAGATGAACAAGGAAGGCCACAAGGTTGGTTTACTTAAAGTTCGTCTTTACAGACCATTCGCTATCGATTCTTTCGTAGCAGCACTTCCAAAGTCAGTTAAGAAACTCGCTGTTCTTGACAGAACTAAAGAAGCTGGCTCACTCGGTGAACCTTTATACTTAGACGTTTGCTCTGCTCTCTTAGAAAAGGGCATGACCGACATCAAGGTTGTTGGCGGTAGATACGGCTTAGGCTCTAAGGAATTCAATCCTTCTATGATCTACTCTGTTTACAAGAACTTAGAACAAGACCAGCCTAAGAACCACTTCACCGTTGGTATTTACGACGACCTTACCAACACTTCACTCGATTTCTCTTATAAATACGACGCTGCTCCCGAAGGCACCGTTTCCTGCAAATTCTGGGGACTCGGCTCTGACGGAACGGTTGGCGCAAACAAGAACTCCATTAAAATTATCGGCGACCACACTGATATGTATGCTCAAGGCTATTTCTTCTACGACTCTAAGAAGTCTGGTGGTATAACCGTTTCTCACTTACGTTTCGGTAACACCCCAATTCAGTCTGCATACCTTATCGACAGCGCTGACTTCGTTCAATGTTCTAACCCATCATACATCACTCGTTACAACATGACGGGCGACATTAAGGTAGGCGGTTCATTCCTTTTCAATACTTCTGCTAAATCTGCTGAAGAATTAGAAGACGTTTTACCTGCAGCTGTTAAACAAGACATCGCTAACAAGAACATCAACCTCTACGTTATCGACGCTATTAAAATTGCTGCTGAACTCGGACTTCGTGGAAGAACTAACACCATTTTACAATCTGCATTCTTTAAGATTGCTAACATCATTCCTTACGCTGACGCTGTTGACTTCATGAAGAAGATGGCTTATAAGTCATTCGCTAAAAAGGGCGACGCTGTTGTTCAAATGAACTACAACGCTATCGATTCTGCTGAAGCTAACCTTGTTAAGATTGAAGTTCCTGAATCTTGGAAAACTGCTACTACCGGCGCTCCTATGGCTAAGGTTGCTGACAACAAGTATTTCAAGGACATCGTTCATCCTATCCTTGTATTAGAAGGCGACAAGCTTCCTTCTTCTGCATTTAACGCAGACGGCACCGTTCCTACCGGAACTACCAAGTTCGAAAAACGTGGTGTTGCCGTTAACGTTCCTAAGTGGGATGCAAGCAAGTGTATTCAATGTAACCAATGTTCATTCGTTTGTCCACACGCTTGTTTAAGACCTGCTGTTGTTGCTGAAGGCGCTGATAAACCTGCAAGCTTTGAAACCAAGGCTATGATTGGTAACAAGGGCTTTGAATACAGAATGCAAGTTTCTCCATTAGACTGTATGGGTTGCGGTGTTTGTGCTGACATTTGTCCTGCTAAGGAAAAAGCACTCACCATGGTTCCATTCGGCTCTATCGTTGAAGAAGAAACTATCAACTACAACTACAGCGAAGAACTCCCAGAAGTTAACGTTTCTGCTTGCCCAGGTTGCAAACCTACTACCGTTAAGGGTAGCCAATTTAACAAACCTTTATTCGAGTTCTCAGGCGCATGCGCAGGCTGTGGTGAAACTCCTTACGTTAAACTCGTAACACAACTTTTCGGTGACAGAATGATAGTTGCAAACGCTACCGGTTGTTCTTCAATCTACGGCGGTTCTGCTCCTACTTGTCCTTACACCACTAATAAAGAAGGCAAAGGTCCTGCTTGGGCTAACAGCTTGTTCGAAGACAACGCTGAATTCGGTTACGGTATGAACCTTGCTATGAACGCTCGTCGCGCTAAGATTGCAGAAGACATGCTCGCTGCTAAAGACAAGGTTAGCGAAAAGACTGCCGCTGCTTTCGACGCATGGCTTAGCGATAAAGAAGACGCTGAAAAATCTAAGGTTGCAGCTGAACTCGTTAAGAGCGCTATGGCTGAAGAAACCGCAGAAGGTCTTGATTACGTTAAGGGCAACCTCGACTGCTTAGTTAAACCTTCAGTATGGATTTTCGGTGGCGACGGTTGGGCTTATGATATCGGCTACGGCGGATTAGACCACGTTCTCGCAAGCGGTGAAAACGTTAATGTTCTCGTTCTCGATACCGAAGTTTACTCTAACACGGGTGGACAAGCAAGTAAGTCTACTCCTACCGGTTCAGTTGCTAAGTTCGCTGCTGCTGGTAAGAGAATTAAGAAGAAAGACCTTGGTATGATGGCTATGAGCTACGGCTACGTTTACGTTGCACAATGCTCTATGGGTTCTAACAAGCAACAACTCTTAAATGCTCTTGCAGAAGCTGAAGCTTACGACGGTCCATCACTCATCATCTGCTATGCTCCATGTATCAACCATGGTATCAACATGATGAAGAGCCAAGAAGAAGAAAAGAAAGCTGTTGATTGCGGATATTGGCAACTCTATCGTTACAACCCTGCAAACGTTGACGCTGGAAAGAATCCTTTCACCTTAGATAGCAAAGAACCTACCGGCGACTACAAAGCATTCTTACTTGGCGAAACGAGATACGCTTCACTTATGAAAGCACGTCCCGAACTCGCTGAAGATCTCTTCAAGAAGACTGAAGAAGATAGCAAAGCAAGACTTGAATCTTATAAAAACCTTGCTAAAAACGATTAATTCGTTTAACTAAAACTGAAAACGGCTTGCCCTAATCGGCAAGCCGTTTGTTTTTATATATATTTTAAGTTTAATAAGAACCTTCTATTTCTTTATCCTTAAACAAGTCGTCGTTAAAGAAGTCAAACAAAGTAATATCAAGAGCCTGGCAAAGGTCAAGCAAAGTCCTTACCCCTGGATTTTTACTTCGTCCATAAAAAATACACCTAACGGTTGCTGACGGAATACCTGCAAGCGACGATAGTTTGTTTGGAGAAATGTTTCTTTCCTTGCATAAATCTAATATTCGGTTGGTTATTGCTTGTTCTAATTTCATAAAAATGTCTTTCTAAAAACTTTAATCAGGAATATATTCTAAAATATCATTTACACTACAACCCAACGCTTCACATAACTTGTTAATAGTTTTTGTTTCTATATTTTCGTTTGCTTTTAAACGTCGTATCGTTTTACTGTCAATCCCACAACTTTCACGTAATTTATAAGTTGAAAAACCTTTATCTTTCATTGTTTTCCATAATTTATCAAAAACAATCATTGTAACCCTCCGTCTTGACAAAAGATATTATGAGGGTTATAATCTTTTTTATTAAGGGGATATAATCCCCACCTTAGGATAAATTATGGCATTATGATTATTTCTTTTTTTGGGCATGCAGATTTTTCGGAAAAAAATAAATATGAAAAACCGTTGTTTGATTTACTTTGTCAATTATGTAAAAATGCTAATTCAGTTGAGTTTTTACTTGGTGGATATGGGAATTTTGACTCTTTTGCTTATAACGTTTGTTTAGAATTTAAAAAAGCAAAAAAGAACGTTACTCTTACTTTTGTTACGCCATATATCGGTAAATACTTAGAAAATCGCCCATTTTTACGTGACCAATATGACCAAATTGTTTATCCACCATTAGAAAACGTTCCTAAAAAGTTTGCGATTATCAAAAGAAACGAATGGATGATAAACGGTAGCGACTGTGTTATTTGTTTTATCCACAAAACCTATGGCGGTGCTTTTTCAAGTTTTAACTATGCAAAAAAGAAAAATAAAAAAGTGTTTAATATAGCAAACGGCTTGCCTTAATCGGCAAGCTGTTTTTTGCTTGCTTTTGACAAAAAATTTAAATTTGCGTATTGACGAACGGTTATTTTTTTTATATAATCTAAATAAGATTTATCATATTAGGAGGATTTGTTATGGCAAAATCTAAAAAGAAAAGCAAAGGCTTACAACTTAATACCCTTTTAACTGCTGGTCTTTATGCAGTTATCGGTATTCTTCTCATCATTCTTAAAGGCGGTTCGTTAGATATTTTGATGACTATCGTTGGCGCGCTCTTTATAATCATGGGTATCGTTGATATATTCAAGGGTGGCGACCTTTTAGAAGGCGTTATCAAAATCGGCATCGGTATTGCAATTATCATTTTCGGTTGGGCGCTTACCGACCTTGTTTTACTAATTTTCGGTATACTCCTTATCATTAAAGGTGTTTTAGACTTATTAGGACTTCGTGGAAAGGGCTTAAAGGCTATGCTTCCTGCTATCGTTATGATAGTTATCGGTATCATGCTCGTTATTTCTAAGTGGGCTCTTTTAGATATCATTTGCATTATCGCAGGTATCGTATTTATCGTTAACGCAGTTTTAATTCTTATCGGTAAAAAATAATTATTAGTAAATTTCGGGCATCTGCTCTTTGGCAGATGCCCTTTTTTTATGCGTTTTTTACCCTTTATATATAAATGTATATAAAAATTTCTCAAAACCCCTTAAAAATAGTAGACAACTTTATCAAGATAAAGTATAATATTAATACACTTTATTTAAGTAAAGTGATAAAGTCTTAGGAGAAATACTATGAAAAAGTTTTTAACGCTTTTACTTACTGCTATAATGGCAGTTGCTTGTTGCTTTGGTTTAACCGCTTGCGGTGATGATGATGGTAGCAATAATTCTGGTGTTGTAGACGTTACGACCAAAACCATCACGGTTGGTTACACCGACTATGCGCCAATGAACTTCACCGAAAACGGTGTTCTTAAAGGTTTTGATACCGAACTCGCTCTAATGGTTTTCAACGCATTAGGTTATGAAGTTAGATTCAAACTTATCGACTGGAACAACAAATACTTAGAACTCAACGGTGGAACGGTTGACTGTTTATGGAACGGCTTTACCGCTAACGTTGCTGACGACGACGGTATTCAAAGAGCAGACAAAGTTGACTTCTCGTTAAACTACATGCAAAACGCTCAATGTATCGTTAGAAAGAATGCTCCCGAAGTAGATTCTTGGTCTGACTTTGCAGGAAAGTCTGTTTCTTACGAATTAAGCTCTGCTGCTGACTCTCTTATTAGTAGCGAACTCGAAGATGTTAACGTTAACAAAAAAGGCGTTACTTCTCAAATGGACGCTATCAGAGAAGTTAACCAAGGCACAGCTAACTACGCTATCGTAGATATTCTTTTAGCACAATCTATCGTTGGAACTAACGACTACGCTGGTCTTACTATCAACCAAGGCATTGAAATCGGCGTTGAATATTACGCAATCGGCTTTAAGAAAGGAAGCCCATTAACCGCTAAGGTTAACGTAATGTTACAAGCATTTGCTTTGACTGGTCAATTACAAGAACTCGCAGACGAATACGGAGTAGGCACTTCAGTTATTACTGATTTTACCTCTCAATTAGCTTAAATAACAACTAACTCCGTTCCGCAAGTGTTACTTGCGGAACGGTTTACTCTTAAAGGATTTTTATGGATTTTTTAACCATTACCCAAACCTTGCTTGAAGGTTTTGCGGTTACTTGCTGTTTATTCTTTATAACCTTGCTTTTGTCCTTACCTTTGGGGCTTTTAATTTCTTTTTGCACCATGAGTAAGTTTAAGCCGTTAAGTTATACTTTTAAGGTTATCGTTTGGATAATTCGCGGTATTCCGCTTATGCTACAACTCTTTATCGTTTACTTTTTACCCGGCATGCTTTCAAAAGAAGGTATAAACATTTTTGGCGAACTTGACAACTATCTATATTTTGAACTTGGTATAAACGCAGGTGGCGCGCTCGTCGCTGCTCTCATTGCCTTTATAATCAACTATGCTTGCTATTTCTCGGAAATCTTCCGTGGCGGTATTGAAAGTATTTCTAAAGGTCAATACGAAGCAGGACAAGTTCTCGGCATGAAAAAAGGTCAAATCTTTTCTCACGTTGTTTTAATGCAAGTTATTAAACGCATAGTTCCACCTATGAGTAACGAAATCATCACTTTGGTAAAAGACACCGCTCTCGCTCGTGTTATCGGTGTTATTGAAATTATCCGTCAAGCGGAAATCTTTGCTACCAAAGCCCTTATTTGGCCGTTATTCTACACAGGCGCGTTCTATCTTCTCTTTGTTGGCGCACTAACCTTGCTTTTCGGGTTTATCGAAAAGAAATTATCTTATTTTAAGGCGTAAATTATGGCGTATTTAGAAATTAAAAACTTTACCAAAAACTTTGGGGACGTTGAAGTTCTTAAAGGCATAGATATGCAAGTTGAAAAGGGAAAAGCCGTTTCCATTATCGGACCGTCAGGCTCGGGTAAATCTACCCTTCTTCGCTGTATCAACTTCTTGGAAACCCCAGACTCTGGCGTTATGGTTTTAGACGGGGAAACTCTTTTAGACTGCTCTAAAAAGGAAAAAAGAGACGATAAGACGCTTCGTAATAAGCGCCTTAACTTCGGTCTTGTTTTTCAGTCGTTTAACCTTTTCCCACAACATAGCGTATTTAAAAATCTTACTCTTGCGCCTACTCTTTTGCTTAAAGATAAAATCAAGGCTTATAAAAAAGAGTTAAAGCAAAACAAGGAACTTTCCTTTAAGGCAAGAAAATCTTTGATTAACTGCTTTAAGGCAGAGCAAAAAGAACTCATTGAAAAAACTGCGGAAGAACTTTTAGTTAAAACGGGACTTACAGACAAGAAAAACGCTTACCCATGCGAACTTTCGGGCGGTCAATGTCAACGTGTTGCTATTGCAAGGGCATTGGCATTAAACCCTAAAATCTTGTGTTTTGACGAGCCTACTTCTGCACTCGATCCCGAACTTACGGGCGAAGTATTAAAAGTTATCCGTTCGCTTGCCGACGAAAAGCATACCATTATAATCGTTACTCACGAAATGGGTTTTGCTAAAAACGTTTCTGATAAAGTTGTTTTTCTTTATCAAGGAAAGGTTGAAGAATACGGCGATGCTAAGGAAGTTTTAGAAAATCCAAAATCTGAAGCGCTTAAAAATTTCTTATCAAGCGTCAGCGAAAAAGAAGGTTAATAGTAAAAATCAATAAAATAAAAAGAGTATAGAAAAATTTCTATACTCTTTATTTTTTCAACCTAATAATCGGCTATTCACTAACTATGGTGTTATTTATATCTGAAAAGGTAAATACGTAAGAAGCATAAACGTCTGTAAAAGTTTGGTCGCATAATTCTACTTCTATTTTATTAAGGTATCCGTTCACAAATGAAACCTCGGCACTTTTAGTATACATATAGTATATATCGTTAACATCATATTCGTCGTTTAACGCAGACGTTAAATTTTGACAAACGTATGCTTTTTTATCTTGGTTAAAAGTAAATTTATCATAATTATTTTCAAAAGGAAAATAACTCATTACAGAAGTTGTTAAACCTATGTAGAAATCACTATCGCTTGTAAAAACACCACTTTCACTTTCTTTAAGAGTTCCACCAACGTAAAACTCGATAGACATAGCGTTTGGACTAACTTTTAATAAAGACGTGCCTGAAACTCCTTCGTTATTACCTTCTGCAAAAAGAGTGTATGAAGTAATTTGTGATAATGCTTGTTGTGAACTACTATAAACTGACAGAGTCGGGGTATTATTTATTGTTTCACATGCTTGAGGTTGAACTTGTCCTTTAGTTAATTGAAAATTCATTTTCCATTCAGCTTCGGTTACTGTATAATTTGTTGACGAATTTGATGGGTTTTCCGAATCGCCGTCATTATTACAAGCTGTAAAAATTACACTAAACGATAAACACAAACAAATAGAAAGTAAAATAGTTAAAAGTTTTTTCATGATAATCTCCTTTAAAATTTTAATCAAAATTTAATATCTGAACTTGTTGTTTTTTTGCGTATTCTACCGTATGATACGTTCCACCAAAGTTTCTCTTTAAGTAAGCAAATAAAAGACTACAATTATCTACCATGTAACGATTTCTTTTCATCATGCAATAATTAGTGTATTCTTTGCTTACTAAAACTACGTGGTCGGCCCTTTCTAACATATCGTAGTATAACTTTTTTTGTTTTTCATTAAATTTAATAGGCTGACTTTCACACGGAACGCACGCTATAATTTTTATAGGTTTTTGTTTTCTAATCTCATGAAGCGCTAAAAAACATTGAGTATCAAAGCCAAGCGCCATACCAACCAAAAAGGTATCAAAGCCTGCGTCTACTACTCTTTCTAAAATATTTTTTAGTTTTTCAAAAGAAAAATCTCTTTCTAAAACTCTATGCCCTGTAACTGCACACGCCTTTGCTTTATTTATAAAAATTTCCGTCATAGTGGCATTTTTCTCTCTTTCCCGTTACCCCTTGGATATTTTTTATCAGTTGATTTTACCTTATCAATATAAATAAGTGTTCTACCTGCACCGTCTAATTGATATGAATAAGCTTGCTTAACACTTCCGCCTAATATTTTTATCGCGTTTAAGCCTTCTTCAAGTTCTTCTGTGGCGTTTCCCTTAAAAGAAACAAACTGACCGCCAACCTTAACGAATGGCATACAGTATTCGCATAAAGTATTAAGCCTTGCAACCGCCCTTGCCGTGCAAATATCAAAACTTTCTCTATAACTACTATCTTTTGCTAAGTCTTCCGCTCTGCCGTTTATTACGTTTATATTTTTTAGGTCGAGTTCTTTAATAACTGCTTTAAGAAATTCACATTTTTTTCCCGTTGCTTCGAGTAGCGTCACGTTTATATCTTCACGCATTATTTTAATAGGAATTGCGGGAAATCCACCGCCCGAGCCAACGTCTATCAACTTTTCCCCAACGAGTTTATCCACGTTGATAACGCTGTCAACAAAGTGCTTTATATACACATCTTCTTTTTCAGTAATCGCCGTTAGATTAAACATCTTATTATACTCGATTAAAATTGAATAGTATTTCTCAAACGATTCAAGTTGTTTGTCAGTTACGTTTACACCGTAGTTTAAAAATAAATTTTTCATACAAAAAGAGTATACCACAATTTTTTTACTCTTTCAACTTTTTTATTAACTGCGTTTTGTTTATAACTTTTATTTTTTTGTGAAAATCTTTTTTAAGTTAGTTTTTTTGAAAAGATTTTTATAAAAAGTCAATTAAATAATAAATATAAAATTTGTTGTTCAC
>JAFVWA010000091.1 GCA_017501885.1 Clostridia bacterium
CGTTTTAGCATAAGTTGTTTTCTGCTCTTTTGTTTTCTTTTCTATTCATTCTTTTTTAGCAACTCGATATATTGTTGTTTCGCTCATTCAAAATTGAGTACCATAATTGGCGTTAAAAGATTTAGCATATGCCTTTAATTCTTTTTCGGTATTACGAACAAAAAATAACTGATTTTTTCCGTCTGTTTTTTGTAGGTCATTTAATAAGGTACCGGTTGTTTTACCAATATCACGTCCTCCGTTAATGATAGTAATACCGCCTGGTTTTTGTAAGCCACATTCTCTATACTCTTCAATATTAAAATATTCTCTTGGTTTTTTAGGTATTGAATAATTCATTAGTTCCCTCGATTTCTTGTAATTTTGTTTTAGATACAATAATTACTCCTTGATTTAATAAGGTTCATATTAATTCTCTAATCAGTGGTGATAATGTCGCAGAATATTTAAAGGTAAATGAAGGTTTTAAAGTGTCTGGTAATCTTAATGTAAATATTTGAGGTTTAGTATTAGAACCAATTTCTCTTATTTTTAAAGGACTTTCGTAAGTGTTAGTTTCATAACCATATAAGTTATATCAACTTTGGTTAACGTCAAGTTCTATTCCGTCTAAAAAACCAACAGTAGTAATTCAATCATAACTTGAAGTAATTTCTCCTCCTGTTCTTAATTTTGATAATAAACAAACATAAGATAAAAATGCCGCGCTGTTTGTTGTATTTTGAACGACTGTTGGGTTTCTTAGGTCTGTAAAAAATGCTTTTCTTTCTAAAAAGTTAGTAGCAAATTGTAAACCTGCTCCAATAGTATTGTTAATAAGGCCCCCAAATACTCCTGCTACATTAGCACTACCTGTTCTGGTTCCTGTTGTTGTAATATTACGAGTATGTGCTCCAACATTTTTAGTTGTAATAGCTGTTGTATTTAATGACGCTCTTTGTGCTTCGTCATAACCTCAATTAACATTTGAACTTTTTGAGCTTACTGCTGACGAAGTACCGGCTACTCCTCTCATTGCTGGCGTTCAAGTTCTATTAGCGGTATTATTAACAGTTTCTCCTAAACGATAACGACTACCTCATTTTATGGTATCTCTATCAGTTGATATTCTTTTTACTGTATTAACTGCGCTGTTATCAATTAATCTATTTGTTGTATATGTTGAAGTTGGTGTAAATAAACTACCTGGTATTCCAATTAAAGAACCAACCATACCAGTTAAAGCGTTTAATTGTTTTAAACCATATGAAGTTTCTAAATTTGCTCTTGCCCCCCTTAAATACTCTGTATATGAGGAAGTAAAAAATGGTAATTCTGTAAATATTTCAATACTTTCGGTTTCTGTTGATAAAACAAATCTGTCGGTAAAAAATAATCTTGTTGCGGAATTAATAATATGAACGTTGGGGTTTTGTAAGTAATTATAACCATTTAAATATTCTGTTAATAAATTTGTATTATGTAAAGGTTTTAATTCTAAACCTTCTGGCCCACATAAAAACCCTATACCCACAGGGTCTGTATAAGGGACTATCTCTTTGGTACCCAAAGGGGTAATTCTGAATTCATAAAAATCACTACCAACGTCAGGAATACCAGTTTCATTTGGGTTAGCCAACCCATATAAAGTAGTTATATCACTTAATAAAGTATATTCTTTAAAAGACGAAAAATGGGGGCCAACAAAAACTCCAACTAATGAAGTTGTTGTGTATTTTGTAAACCCCACGCCTTCGGGCCCCAGAATATGAAAAGGAATTTTATTATTATCTTTTAAAACAGTATCTTTTAATGACGCTTCGGTGTTGAACCCTCCTATTTCAGCTCTAACTCACTTATCACTTAAACGACTATTAACATTTGTAGTTTCCTGGCAACGCATTTTTCAAAAAATTCTAATATTTTTATCACTTTCTCCAATTACCCTATCTATATCAACCAAAGGAACTAATAAATATTTTCCTAAATTACCGCTTGTGTTAAAAACATAATAAATACTTCCGGCTCTATCGGCTGTTGTTTCTGTTGCTGCGTCAACATAAAAATCTTTTGCGCCAAGTATTCTATCTGCTTCTGCTTGTGTTTTAGGTAAAGGAACGTCAATAACCAAAGGTTTCATTTTTCTTTTATTAGTTCTAACTAACCCAGCGGGCGTAATTGAAACTAATTGAGATTGTGTACCTTCTTTTCACTGTCTTTTTACTTCCTCCAAATCGTGTTTAATATCACTATACATTTTTATATTATGTAAGTTAGTTTCATTTTGGTTTTGAGGTTCTAAAAAATAAGTCGTTCAAATATCTAATTCAAAAATACAAGTTTTATTTATTTTAGTTTTATCTAAAACTTCTGTTAAATAATAGTATTTAACTTTTTCGTGCGAAACTTCCGCTTCCTCATTTTCAATTTTAATTAAATCAAATGTATCTTGTAAACCAACAACACAACTAATACTAATTTCACTTAATCAATTAACGTTAAAATTAGTTAATTCCTCTCATTCAATTTGTGAAAAATCATTATAGGTTGGTTTTGTTTCTAAACCTTTATTCCATCAGATAGAACTTCGCGACTTATAAAATCTCATTTCAGTCCTCCCCTTCAATAAATGTATCAAATAATAAATTAACTAAAAATCTAAAAATTGAGTTATGTGAAATATCATAAAAGTTTCTTGCTTTATCTTTTAAATTTACTGAACTTGCTTCGCTTGAAACTTCCCCGGTTGCCTTACCTGTTTGTCCTTCTCCCCCGTAGTAATCAATGTTAAATGAGTTATCTGTATCTTGTCCTCTTGAAGTTGATACTGCGGCTAAGAAATCTTTATATTGTGTTGATAAAATATAATCAATTTTTAATTTATTAGAAACTAAATAATATTGTAAAAATTCTTTTCAAGAACTGGTTAAATGTGCTCTAAAAGAACGGTTATAATTTTTTCAATAAATAACTGATAAAACGTTTTCTAATACTTGGCGCTTTAATTCATTGTCCTCTTGGAATGTTATATTATTAACAACTGATATTCACTCAGTAATATTAATCTGAGATAATTTCATTTTCTTTCTCCTCAACTTTTATTTTTTCAATCTCTTTAACATTTTGATAATCATTGATTGCGTTTTCTAAAACAATTTTTGTAGCAAACTGTTTTGAAAATCACTGTAAAAATGCTTTAAGGTGTAAATACCTTTCTCTTTCTAATATTCTAAAACTAATTTGGCTGGCTTCTACTTCGGCATCTAATGAGTGGCTGGCTTTGTAGTCGGTGTTTGTTCTACGCCCTAATAAATCGTAGTAGTAGTTTTTAGTGTATTCAATTGTTCTTAATAATTCTAATGAGGTAATAGATAAATTCATACCTTCAAACTTATCTTGCCCGTCTGCGAACTTATGTAAGATAGGGGACTTGAAGCCTAAAATTTGTTTTACTGCCCGGTTATTAGGGTCTGGGTTTTCGCTACTATGTATTAAACGAGTAGGTAGAACTAATATCTCATTATATAAGGCCTTTGATACTAATTTTTCTACTTTGATAACTGGTCCTAAAATTATGTATGCTGAAAACCCTAAGGTATCAAATTTATAACGGTATAAAGTTTTCGGGTCTACTTCTAAATTGTATTCTAAACGTTTGTAATAACTATCGCTTTTTTCTAAATTATCGTTTTCCTCTTTGATAACAGATACATACCATTTACCATTACGCTCACTTGCTCCGACTATTTCGGGTGTACCATTATTATTTCATATTCAAACATACCCAAAGATAAAGGCATAACGTATGGCTCTGTTTATAAATAATGTATGTTTCATTTGGTCGGCTTCATATTTAAAAACATTAGCAAAATAGTTGGCTCATTGATTAATAATTATTCAGGTATGGTAGCCAATAGTACCGTCGTAAACTTCGGAATTAGAAACCTGGGCGTCGATTGCTAATTCTTTTGATAACATTATTTGCTCGTTTAAAACGGTTTGGGTTGGTTTAAACCCTTCAACTGTTGCTTTTAAATCTTGTATCGCCGCTAACATTTGTTTTTTAGTTTTCATTATTTACCTCCGGTGTTAATTGAGAAAATGGTGTTTCACTTCTTGACTGTAAATTACCCACATAAAATATTCTAATAAAAGTACTATCTATCGGGGGTAATTCCATCTTGTCCTCTTTTTGGCAACGGAAATTAAAATGAATTCTGGTTGGTTCAAAATTATAACTAAACTCTCACGCCCTACCGTATACCTCACGCGGGTATTGTATAGTAGCCCCCATAAACACTACATTACTGTAATCAGTACCTATGGTATAAACACTGTATATTCCTCACGACGTAGCATTTCCATAACCAACAATCGGCAAATCTTGATA
>JAFVWA010000009.1 GCA_017501885.1 Clostridia bacterium
CGGAATACTTTATGGTATTGAAAAGCCTGATTGGAAAGAGTTTATCGAAAGCGAAAAAGGCAAGAGTTATCTTGCTACGAGATACGAAATGTGTAAATCCGCAAGTACGCTTGTAAATGAAGAACTTTCTTATTTTGACGAGGCAATAATCGTTGATTTTAATGAAAGTAATTTCTTGGAAAAACAAAATCTTCAACAGTATGTGATAAATCGAACCGACAAACAATATATTCCTGCTTTACTTGACGAGTTTACGCACCGAGTATATAACGATTCGTTTTTACATTACGGTTGGAACGAAACCGATGTAACAAAAGCCCTTGCTGATAATCTATACAATAATGACCTTCAAGATGCTGCAATGAAAATTGTAGAGAAGATAGAGTTAAATGATTTTATTCAAGCAGGGCTTAGAGAACACAATTCTTACAAGTATCTTCACGTTGGAGAAATTAAGGACGAAGAGCAAGCCGACGAGATAGCAACCGAGCTTAAATCTTGGTTTGAAGATAGTCAGTATGCCAACGGTATGAAAGGCGAAGAGTTTGACTATTGGTACGACGAATACGCTGAAAGTACGGTTAAACCTATTCTAATGGGCAGACCGTATATAGACGTTGACGAACTGTTTGAACAAGAAACAAAAGATATGACCGTAGACGAGTTCCGAGAATTTATTGGACTTGACAAGAAAATGCAATTCACTATGTTTCATCAAGGGGCAGATAGGGTGTTTGAACCTGAAATTGACCTAAGCATAGGCGAGACGAAAAACGGTAAAACGATATATGGGTTGTTTGTTTCCTTAAACGAAAATACGTCAAGTGGAATACAACCTTATATAGATTTATCGCAACCGTCGCACGAATTTACACAGCCGAAAAATTCAACGTATATAAGTAATGACGAAAGGGAATTTGTAGACGAGTTGATTAGACAAGGCTATGCAAAAGACACGGGATTTAGGAAACGTATGTATCGTGAAATGTGTTCCTTGATAGAGTTTGATGCGGAGTTCTTGCGTAGTGCAGACAAGGAAAAATACGAGCAGTATTCAAAGGCTTATGACGAGTATTACGAGGCGAACAAAGACGATATTGATAATGCTCCGATTAACTATGTTGAGGAAGTTCAAAGAATCGTAGACGTTGAGTATTACGACTTGGAAGAAGAACTGATAGATTTACCGCCGAGAGAAATACTTGCGAGAAATTATGAATTGCACGTTAAGACTGAACTTTGGGACACCTTAGTAAGCGTAGAACTTGAAGAAGAGTATGCACAAGCATTGTATGCCGATAAAGATAAAGGCATCTTGAACGAACTTTATGAAGATTATCTTGGAAGAGAACATTCGAGCGTAAACAATGGTTCGGACGTAATGGACTTTATAACCGATTACTGTGAAGATTACCATAAGGATATTATCGAGAGAGTTCGATACAAGGTAACGGACGAGAACGTTATTTATTTCGGTCAGGACACAAATCACAATGCCTACTACTATTTTAAGGATAAATTATCTTTGGATAATGCAGAGCCGAGAATTGGGGTAGAAGCAGACGAGTATATTATCGCTGCGCCTGTTTGTTATCTTTCTCAGGAATATATGGAAGAACATAACATTACTTTCCTTAAAACGGGAAGAGACGTAGACGAAAGTATGCTTGAAAAAGAAATGGACTATTCTGCAAGGCAAGCAATGAAACGTGCATATAATCGTAAATTTCCGATGGAAGCAACAATGATAAATATCGAGTGTAGAGACGATATTCAAGACTATATCCGAAGAAACTTTGATGGTATGCGCTTGAACGTAAACTATATGTCTAATCTTATTGAAAAGTATGGCATTGAACGTATGACCTATATTCTTGCTAATACCGTACAAATCAATAATGAGGACGGTAGATACAGTCAGTCTAACAAAGAGTGGGCTAAGCAAGTGAATATCAACAACGAGAACAAGGATAGACGTATGTTTGTTATCAATTCGCACCCTGCGATTGTAGACGGTTTTGTTACTGCTTATAGGAAATTGGAAAAAGAGCATCAAGCAATGGAAGAAATGAAAGGTTTTGAAATCATTGACATTTACAGCGGTAAAACGAAAGTGAAGCCGACGGTAGAACTGTATGAAGTGAAAGACCAACTCTATGGTAGAGATATGAACGGTTTGGCGATTCAGTTATGGGAAGTAAATGAGAACAACGAAATAGTAAGCCCTTATTCGACTGTAACGAAAAACATTGGTGAGTTCATTGGCTTGAAGAATACGGCTTACATTGACTTGAACAACTGTCCTTATGCAGTAGAACTACTTAAAAAGGGATATGCAAAAGACACGGGGTTCACAAAAGTAAGTGGCATGAACGTTGTTTATCCGCTTTGGCAGTTTGATGAAGAGTTCTTAAAGACCATTGGTGGAGAGAACTACAAGATTTATTCCGATGAGTGGGATAAATATATGGGCGAAAATACAATAGAACAAAATGAAGAAAAAGGAGATGAAATAATGCCTGAAAACGACAAAAACAATAAATGGGTAACCGTGAAAGTCTCGCATAATGCAATGCTTTCTGAGCAAGAAAGACATCTTTTTATGAAGATGCCGAACGGAAGTGAGTATAGCGGTTATACCTACAATATCTACAAGAACCGTGTAAAGGAAAGTAGACAACTTGTAGATATGCAAAGCGACGGACACGAACTTTGTTATGAACTGCTTTTCCTTGAAAACGAAACGGTTGTGCTTCATAAAGGCGACAACGAAGTTACGCTCACGGCAGAAGAGTTCAAGAAGATTTGTGATAATACGTCGGATAAAGATTACGAAAGGGAAGAACCGAAAGAGCGAGTGTCTTTCAGCGTTTCAAGAGAAGCAATCAAAGGAACGTATGAAAAATCTTCGCTACTTACTATTCCCGAAGAAGAGAAATATGCAGGGTATGGTTTTTACGTGCCTAATGCTTTTATCGAAGAAGATAAATCGAGAGAAGATGGTTATGTGAAAATCACGATGCCCGAAGATTTTAGTGTAACGGCACAAAATAGGGAAAGAACGGAAAAGGTAGACTTATCGGCAAGAGAGATTGCGCCGATGATGGATAAGAACTTTGTTGCAAATAGTGCAAACGCACCTGCACAAAGTCAGAGCAAAGACAAGAACGGGTGGAAACACGTGTTTGTACCGTCCGAGATGTTTATTAAGGAATACGAAAAGTCTAACCTTATGCGTATGCCTGAGGGTGAATATGACGGCTATGTATTCTATTTGCCGAGAAATCTTATGGAAGATGCGAAAGACGACAAACTTAAAATCAGTTTACCGCCTGACTTTACAATTAGGCTTAAAAATAATAGAGAGGGCGCAGAACACGACCTTAGCGTAGACGAGTTCATTGAACAAGTCAAAGGTAAGAAAGTGGAATCCTATCAAAAGCCGAGTAATTCGCCAAGTGAAAAGTTTGCCGAAAGGAAGAAAATTCTTGACGAGAGTATTCCGCAAGAGATGAAAGACAAGCCAAATTGGGTAGTTTTGAGAACCAAGTACAACGAAGAAAAAGGAAAGGTTGAGAAATACTTGATTGACTGTCATACCAACAAGTTCGCACGTAGCGACGACCCGACTACTTGGACGGACTATGAAACAGCTTGTAAGTTCGCAAGTGAACACGGCGGTGTAACGCTTGCCTATGCGCTTGACGGTAAAGACGGGCTTGCTTGTATTGACCTTGACCATTGTATTGATGACAACGGTAATTATTCTGACCTTGCAAAAGAAGTGTTGAGTAAATGCGGAAAGACTTACATTGAAACGTCGGTAAGTGGAAAGGGCTTGCATATCTTCGGTACTACGGAAGGTATGGACGTAAGAACTTTCTCTAAGGACGGAGATATGGAATTTTACCGTAGCACTCACTTTATTGCTATGACAGGGGATGGAGCAAGTTATCAACGTTTTGAGAGTTTTGATAAGCCTGAAATGAAAGAACTTATTGAAAGAAAATGCGATAAACGTTCTGAGTTCGGTGGCATAGGCGCAGGCGTTGAGGGACTTTCTAAAATGTCTGATAGAGATGTGGTAGAAAAGGCTTGTGCAGAAAAGAAGCACGGCGCAACCTTTAAGGCGTTATACGAGGGACAAGATTTGCAAAACAATCATAGCAATTCGGATATGAGCCTTATGAACAGACTTGCTTTTTGGTGTAATGGCGATAAGGAACAAATGCTACGTATTTTCCAATCGAGTGGCTTGTTCCGTCCTGAAAAATCTCCCGATTATTACGAGTGTACGGTTGTGAAAGCAATTAAAGATACTACGGGAAGATTTCAGGCGAATACGACGAGTACGTATAAGTCAAAACCACCCGCAAACTCATCGGGTAATGGTAAAAGGTAAGAAAATAAGAAAGTCTAATCGTGATTAGTCAAATCACGATTAGACTGAAAATTGGAGGAACTATGAAAAAAAGAAAAATCAGAACGGAACTTCACGTTCCTTATGGTTATGAGTTTGAAGATTTGTATGATACCGAAGTCCCCGAAGAGTTAGGGGAGCCGATTTTGGAAGAG
>JAFVWA010000092.1 GCA_017501885.1 Clostridia bacterium
CATAAAAAATTAAACTCTACCAATGGTAGAAATTTGTTAAAATTAGTTGTTTTTATATCTAAAACATGCTAAAATAGTAAATATGGAAAACATTAAAGACATTATTGCAAAAAATTTAACAAGTTTACGAATAGAAAAAAAATGGACACAAAATGAACTTGCTGATAAACTAAACTACTCTGACAAGTCTGTTTCCAAGTGGGAACATGGTGAAACCACCCCACCAATTGACGTCTTAAAGCAACTTGCTGACCTTTATGACGTAAGTCTTGACTATCTTGTTACCGACGTTCATGACGATAGTTACGATAGAGTATACAATAATAAGAAAAACAATCTAAATAAGATAATTATTACCTCCCTTGCCGTTTCTCTTGTTTGGCTTATTGCTACAATTTTATATGTTTACTGCGCGATGCTGTTCAATGAAAGTTACTGGATATTATTTATCACCGCTGTTCCATTTTCATCAATAGTTCTTCTTGTCTTTAACGGAATTTGGGGAAAACGTATTTTTACTTTCTATTTAGTTTCTATTCTGATTTGGTCAATTTTACTTAGTATATACCTGCTATTTTTAGAACATAATCCCTGGATTATTTTTATTCTTGGCGCTCCTTTACAAATTGCTGTTATCCTTTGGGCGTTTCTCGTTCCCAATAAAATGCTTTCAAAGAAGCAAATTAAAGAAAGAAAATCATTGTAAAAAAACATTCGAATTAATTCGAATGTTTTCTTTTTGTCTTAAAATAATAGATTCTCATATTATCTTGTTTAAATTTTTTCTCATATTCAGTTTCGACACTAAACACATTACCACAAGCCAATTTTTCAGTTAGGTCAACCACGTCAAGGTCAAACTTTATCATTTGATTAAATGAATACTCAAAGAACTCCTTATCGTCTGTTTTAAGCTCTATTTCGCCACCATTTATTAGCATCCTTAAATAGAATGCCATCAAACGATCACACGTCAAACGCCTATTCTCATAACGGTCTCCAGGGAATGGTGGTGAAAAATTTAAGTAGATTGTTGAAATACTTCCATCTTTAATATATCTTGGCAAATACTCTGCCCCACAGTTAAAAAATCTCACGTTAGATATTTTATAATCTTTACAACGTTCACATGCCATTACAATTATATTATCTAAAAGTTCAACCGCAAGGTAATTTTTATTAGGATTAAGTCTTCCCGACTCACATGCAAAAAGTCCTTTTCCGCAACCTATTTCAAGGCAAACAGAATTTGTATTTCCATACATTGCTTCGAAATCAAAATATTTCTTGTCCAATATTGCAAGATTAGAGTTTGGAATATCAAAATCCGCAACAAACAATATATCAGATACATTATTAAGTCTTTCTTTCAAATGTTTTTTTCTTCTAATTCTCATATAAAACCCTTGATAAATACTGATGAAAATATTTTAACATTATTTTAAAAAAGTGTCTATAAAATACACTCAATTTGTTGCAAAAAAAATTGTATAGTGCTATAATAATACACGCACTAAGGAATATTTTATCGGGGTATGGCGCAGTTGGTAGCGCGCTTGTCTGGGGGGCAAGAGGCCGTGAGTTCAAGTCTCGCTACTCCGACCAAC
>JAFVWA010000004.1 GCA_017501885.1 Clostridia bacterium
CGATAAATTAAAAACAAAAAAGATAAAAAACAATTTTCAAGGAGAAAAATAATATGTTAGCAGGTGATTTCAGAAAGGGCTCTACTTTTGAATACGAAGGTTCAGTATGGACTATCGTAGACTTTCAACACGTAAAACCCGGTAAGGGCGCAGCGTTCGTTAGAACCAAGATGAAGAACGTTATTGACGGAAAGGTTTTAGAAAGAACTTGGAACCCAACCGAAAAACTTCAAGACGCAGTTATCGAAACTAAGAATATGACCTATTCTTACACCGATGGCGAACTCTACTATTTCATGGACCAAGAATACAATCTTATTCCATTAAACTACGACCAAGTAGAAGATGCTCTTTTATACATTAAAGAAAACGATCCAGTAATCGTTAAGTTCTTTAAGGGCGCAGCATTCTCAGTTGATTGCGAAAACTTCGTAGTTCTTCGCGTAACCCAATCTGATCCGTCAGTTAAGGGCAACACGGCAACCAACGCAACTAAGGAAGCAATCTTAGAAACGGGCGCTAAAATTCAAGTTCCTATGTTCGTTAACGAAGGCGAACTCATCAGAGTTGACACCAGAACGGGCGAATACATGGAACGTGTAAAAGGCTAATAAATAAACCAAAACACAAACACCCGCCCAACAGGGCGGGTAACTTTTTTATAAACGAATGGAGAGCAACGTGAAGACTGCGTTAATAACAGGCGCGAGTGGTGGAATAGGAAGCGCTACCGTAATTGAATATCTAAAGAACGGTTACTTTGTTATCGGTCAGTATAATAGTGGAAAAGAGCGTATAGACGCTTTAAAATCACAACTGAGAGAACAAGGTCTTTTAGACTATTTTTTTGCTATCAAAAGCGACTTTTCCGATAACGCTCAAACGCTCGATATGTGCAAAACTCTACAAAAGAGTTTTAAGCATATAGACGCATTGGTGCTTAACGCAGGCGCAGGGCTATATAAATTGTTTACCGATACCACCGATACCGAATGGCAAAATTTACTAAACGTCAACTTGACGTCAGCCGTTATGATATCAAAGCAATTTCTTCCTGAAATGATAAGTAGAAAAAGCGGAAATATAGTTTTCGTTTCATCCGTTTGGGGGCAAAAGGGCGCAAGCATGGAAGTGTGCTATTCGGCAACTAAATCAGCGCTAATTGGCTTAACCAAAGCGCTTGCAAAGGAAGTTGCGCCGAGTGGCGTTAGGGTAAACTGCGTATGTCCAGGCTTTATCGATACCCCCATAAATTCAAGACTTTCAAAGGAAGACGTGCAAAGCATCGTTGAAGAAATCCCACTTGGTAGGGTAGGGACACCTGAAGAAGTTGCAAAACTAATATATCTTTTAACTGATAAAACGTCAGCGTATATCACGGGCGCTGAAATCACTATAGACGGAGGTTGGACGTTATAGTATGCAAAGAAGTAGTGGTTTGCTTATGCCCGTTTTTTCGCTTCCGTCTAAATACGGAATAGGCGACTTTGGAAAAGCGGGTTACGATTTCGTCGATTTTCTAAAAGCGTCAGGGCAAAAGTTTTGGCAAATATTACCCCTTGTTCAAACGGGGTTTGGAAACTCACCATATTCGTCCGTATCATCACGTTCGTTTAGTCCTTACTATATAAGTATTGAAACACTTTTCGAACAAGGTCTTTTGACCAAAGACGAATTAGAATTGTCTATTTATGACGGAGAGCAAATTTCTTACGGCTTTTTACATACCGTTAGAATGCCCTTGCTTAGAAAAGCCTTTTTAAGGTTTGATAAGACTGACAAAAAGTTTTTGTCTTTCGTTAAAAAGGGAAGCGCCAAAGACTACGCGCTTTTTATGGCGCTTAAAGGCGTAAATGAAGACAAGCATTTTTACGAATGGCAAGACGAGTATAAGTATAGGGACAAAAAGGCGTTAAATGAGTTTGAAAAAGCAAATCAAGACGAAGTTTTGTTTTGGCAATTCGTTCAGTTTACCGCCATTACTCAATGGAACAACTTAAAAAAATACGCCAACAAAAAGGGTGTAAGCATAATAGGTGATATGCCACTCTACGTTGCGCTCGATAGCGTAGACGTGTGGGTAGATCCCACCCTTTATAAATTAGACAAAAAGTTTAATCCTAAAAAGGTTGCAGGCGTTCCGCCAGACTACTTTTGTGCAGACGGTCAACTTTGGGGAAATCCTGTTTACGACTACGCTAAACACAAACAGCAAGGCTATAAATGGTGGTGCGATAGAATTTTGAATGCGTTAAGCGTGTTCGACTACGTGCGTATAGACCACTTCCGCGGTCTTGACCGTTACTATGAAGTGGAAAACGGCGCATTAAACGCAAGAGAAGGAAAGTGGGTAAAAGTTCCAAGCAAAGCTTTGTTTTCGGCTATCCATAACGTGGTTGATAAAACTCGAATCATAGCAGAAGACTTAGGTATAATAGACGACGGTGTTCGCGCCTTGTTAAAGCACGTGGGATATCCTGGAATGAAGATTTTATCTTTCGCGTTTAACGGCGAGCGTGATAACTTGTATCTTCCCGAAAGACTTCCCGAAAACTCGGTATGCTATACGGGAACGCACGATAACGACACCCTTTTAGGTCTTATTTCGTCGGCAAACGATTGGGATAAAGGCAATTTATATAATGGAGTTAGAAATAGCCTTTACCAAATGGGTATAGATATGACGGTGAATAACGACTTAGAACTTCACCAAGCAATAATTGAATTAGGATATGCAAGCAAGGCAAACTTGTTCTTAATGCCCATGCAAGATATACTTAAAATGGGAAGCGATATGCGAATAAACGAGCCAGGCACGGTCAAAGCGCAAAACTGGTCAGTTCAGTTTAAGAAAGAGCATTTTGACGTGCAAACCGCCACTCGCTTAAAAGAACTAACAAAAAAATATAATAGATAAAAAAGACGCAACTTTTTGTTGCGTCTTTTGCTTTTTTATAATTCCATTTCTAAATCTTTAAGTGCGCTTGCCAATGCTTTTTTGTATGTTTCCTTACTTGCGCTGTAAGTATTAAACGAGCCACTTACGTTTATTACTAATTCATAATAATCTGAATAAGCAGACATAACTTCTTTGATTTCATCAGATAATTCGGAATCTCTAATTTCTTTATATAATGATTTAATAATTTCGTCATTGTCTTCAACCACAGTAATGTTTCCATTATTGTCAGAAACTGCAGAAGCAATTGCAATATCTATGCTTCCATAAAAATAGTCTTTGTAAATTGCGTTATACCAGTTAGTATAAATATCATCGGCAACTGCATCTAAGCATTGTTGTGATTCGTAAACCTTGTCATAGAATTGTTGAATCTTTTCTGTATCAGACGTTACAGGTTCAGAATCGCAGGCGCAAAACATAAGCGAGCATATTCCCAGGATAAGGGCGACCAACTTTACAAAAGTTTTGTTAATAGTTTTTTTCATTAGTTTTTACTCCTATAAACTTTATTTTTTTACATATTATCACACCATTTGGTGTAATGTCAAATATTTTACACCACTTGGTGTAAAATAATAATATGGAAAACCAAATTGTAACAAATTTTTCAAAAGTGCTTAAAAGTTTAATAGGGGATATGAGCATATCTGAGTTTGCAAGGAAAGTAGATATTCCACAGCAAACCATTTCACGTTATTTGCTATGTCAAAGGGAAGTTACGGTAACAAACCTATGCAAAATAGCGGACTTTTTTAATGAAGATTTAGATTATTTAATAGGCAGAAAGGATTAAAGCACCGATAATTCGGTGTTTTTTTGTATAAAAAAATTTTTCTTGGCAATAACTCCTTAAAAAAGGAGGGAAGTATGAACCCATTTAAAGAACTACCAAAAACAAGCCAAGTAAAATTTTACAGTTTTAAGGGAATGGCGGTAAAACCTTACGATAAGAACACCGCGTCCCCTTACACCAAAACTCGCGTAATACTTATGAACGGCACGGAATTTGAGTCAAACATGTTTTTGCATCAACTTAACCGCCATTGCTTAAATAACGAGATACGCCGAGTAGCAGCAGAAGTTAGAAGAAGCGAACAACAACAGCAAAAGCGTATAGCGAGTTTAAGACCTATAAACGAAACCATTTTAGAAACCACAATAGGTTACGAACAGTTAGCCGTAGACTTGACGGCTGACCTTGCTAAGAAAGAGCCTAACCTCTTTGTAAAACAACAGTTAGATTTCGCACTCTTAGAAGACTTTGACCACCTTTATCGCTACGCAAATCTTTTAGATATGGAAGAAGGCGTTCACGCAGAGAGATTAGTAGGCAAATACACCGAGATTATGCCGGGAAGACCAACTATTTCCGAACATCGCCACCCAAAAGACGACGTTCGCCGTTATATAAACTGTTGGCAAGACGCACTTCCAACAAGGCTAAATACTATGATAATCACGGCGGCAGAGCAACAAACAATGAACTACTATATGAACGTTGCAAACCTTTATCACTCTGACTTAGGTAGAAAACTCTACACCGAAATTGCAATGATAGAAGAACAACACGTAACGGGATACGGAAGCTTATTAGATCCATCATGCACGTGGTTAGAAAGTTGGGTAATGCACGAATATACCGAGTGTTATTTATATTGGTCGTGCTATCAAGACGAAAGCGATGCAAGAATAAAGCAAATTTGGTTGGAACATTTTGAAGAAGAACTTTCTCACCTAAAAATAGCGTCAGATATGCTTTATAAATACGAAGGTAGGGAATGGCAACAGTTATTCGTTGGTGGAAGTGATTTCCCAGACCTAATCAAGTTACAGTCAAATAAAGAATATATAAGAGAGATTATTCAAAAGACTGTTCGTAACACAGGGTTAAAGGATACCGTAGTAAAAATCAACGAACTAAGTGATAATGCAGACTTTTTCAAATACCAAGCAAAGGCATGCCCAAGCGAAAGCCAAGTAGCAAGCCACTTAGTAATTGACAAGTATATAAGCAAGCATAAAGAGGACTACCGTTATCAAGATTCGCCTCACCCCGAAAAGACTTTAAAAGACAGGAAAACGGATAACACGACGCTTGCAAGAAAGAAAAATGCGTAAAATAATTAAAAACTGCAAAATATATAAACTAAAAAATAAGCAAAAATGCCAAAAACTAATAAATTTGGCATTTTTTATTTTTAAAAAATAGCAATAAACGGCAAAATTTGAAAAAATCTAAAATAAAATAAATTAAAAATTAATAAAACTAAATAAATTATAGTTAGAAAAATGCTTAATTTTCTAAAAAGTATAAATAATTTAAATTAAATTTTTAGAATAAATAATAAAAAATACAAAAATAATAAAAAATATTATTTAAAAATATTGCAAAATTATAAAAAATAGTGTAAAATAGTAAACGTTAAAGTAAAGATTATTTACAAAAAGCAAGATTTATGGAATACGGATATTTAAAAATCGGTGTTTATACTCCAAACGTTCAAGTTGCGGACGTAGAGTATAACACAAAAAACGTAATAGCAGGCGTTAAACAGGCAGAGCAAAAAGGGGTAGAACTAATAGTTTTCCCCGAACTTGCCATTTCAAGCGCATCGTGTGGAGATTTGTTTCACGACGGCGCGCTTTTAAGCGCTTCAAAAAAGGCGCTTAAAGATATTTGCCTTGCGACGTCTTTCTATAACGGAGTCGTTTTAGTTGGTCTTCCATATTTTTTTAACAATAATATATATAACGTATGTGCGGTTATAAACGGCGGTAAACTTTTAGGATTAGTTCCAAAAACTGTTACCGATAGCCCTTTCGATATAAACAAAGGCACTTTTGCTTGTGCACCTATAAAAGATCAAAAGATAGATTTTTTTGGCGAAAGCGTATTGCTAAGCAAAAACGTTATTTTTAGAGAACAAACCCAAAACGGCTTTGCTTTTGGTGTAGAGTTTGGTCAAGACCTATTCTCTTTGATGCCACCGTCAGTTAGTCATTCGTTAAACGGTGCAAACGTTATAGCGTGCTTATCCACTCTCCCTGCAACGGTAGGAAAGGGCGAATATTTACAAAACGTTATAAAAAGTCATTCGTCAAAAATCGCGTGTGGTTACGCTTATGCGGAAAACGGATTAGGTGAAACTTCTACCGACGTCGTGTTTTCAAGCCAAAACTTTATCGCGGAAAACGGCAAAATTTTATCTTCAACCACTCCGTTTAACGGCGAACTTATCATTAGCGACATCGACCTTGATTTTATTGCTCATGAAAAAAGCAAGAACCCTGCTTTTTCAAAAGCACAAGGCGAATACACTACTATTGAATTTAGTATAAATAAAAACAACTTTAAACTTGACAGAGTTTATGAAAAATATCCTTTCTTGCCACAAACTGATACAGACGCACGCGCAAGAGAGATTTTAGATATTCATGCGGAGGCACTTAAAAAGCGCATAGCGCACGCGCATGCGGGTAGCGTTGTATTGGGACTTTCGGGCGGATTAGATTCCACACTTGCAATTCTTGTTGCCGTCACCGCAATGCAAAAGCTTAATAGAAGCCTTAAAGACGTAGTTGCAGTAACTATGCCTTGTTTTGGCACGACGGGTAGAACGTTTAACAATACCGTTAGTTTAGCAAAAGCGCTTGGCGTAACGCTGAAAAAGGTAAATATAGCAAAAGCTGTTACAAGGCACTTAAAAGATATAAATCATACAGGCGCGTTAGACGTTACGTTTGAAAACGCTCAAGCGAGAGAACGCACTCAAGTATTGATGGATATTGCCAACATGAACAACGGTTTAGTCGTTGGCACGGGCGACTTGTCAGAATTGGCGCTCGGCTGGGCAACTTATAACGGCGACCATATGAGTATGTATAGTGTAAACGGGGCGCTTCCAAAAACACTTATAAGACTACTTGTTAAGAGTTACGCAGATAACAGTAAGCCAAAATTAAAGTGGGTTTTACACGACATATTAGATACGCCCGTATCTCCAGAACTTCTTCCTGCAAAAGACGGGGAAATCTCTCAAAAGACAGAAGATATCGTTGGGCCATACACGTTGCACGACTTTTATCTATATAATATAATAAGACGTGGTTTTACGCCTAAAAAACTCTACTACGTAGCAAAGCAAACGTTTGCGGGCGAGTTTGACGGGCAGACCATTCTTAAATGGCTTAAAACTTTCATTAGAAGATTTTTTATCCAACAATTCAAACGTTCTTGTTTGCCTGACGGCGTAAAAGTCGGCACGGTAGGGCTATCGCCAAGATCAGAATGGCACATGCCATCAGACGCGGTAAGTTCTTTATGGCTTAAAGAGTTAGAAGACCTATAAACCTTAACACTTATCAAATCACATTAATTTCGTATATTCTCTTTTCATAGAATACTTGTTCCTTTTTTTACGGCGGGCTAAAATTAGCCCGCCGTAAAAATTTTAAAAAACTTTTAAAAAACTCTTGACAAAGACCGCTTGGTTAATTATAATAATAGTAATCATTACTGATAACGATTTGAATTTGCAAAAAACATACCTAAAAAGGTTTGCAAAATCATTGGTGAACGGTTATTAGTAAAAGGAGGGGGAAGGGATGCGGTATTCCAAGCAAAGAGAACTTATAATCAATATAATAAAAGGAAGATGCGATCATCCAACTGCCGATATGATTTACAGTTCGGCAAGGGAGATAGAGCCAAATATAAGTTTAGGCACGGTATACCGTAACCTTAAACTTTTATCAGACGAAGGCGAGATAATTACCTTAGAGACGGTTGATAAAAAACTTCACTACGATGGGGATATATCTCGACACAGCCACTTTATATGTGAAGACTGTGGAAAGATAATCGACCTTTTCCGTCCGGCTAACACGCCGAGAGAAATAAGCGATTTAGGGCTTACGGTTAGCGGAGAAAAGTGCATTTACTATGGCAAATGCCAAGAATGTCAATAATAAATAAAAAACAATAATAAAAACAAAAAAATAAAAATATATATAAAGGCGAAAGCCAAAAGGAGAAATTTATGAAAAAATTTGTATGTAACATTTGCGGATACGTTCACGAAGGTGATAGCGCACCAGTAGCTTGCCCACAATGTAAAGCACCTGCTAACAAGTTTAGCGAACAATCAGCAGATAGAAGCTGGGCAGCAGAACACGTAGTAGGCGTAGCAAAGGGCGTTGATCCTGAAATTATCGAAGGGCTTAGAATGAACTTCACCGGCGAATGCACCGAAGTAGGTATGTATCTCGCAATGGCAAGAGTGGCACATCGTGAAGGATATCCCGAAATAGGATTATATTGGGAAAAGGCTGCTTACGAAGAAGCAGAACACGCAGCAAAGTTTGCTGAACTTTTAGGCGAAGTAGTAACCGATTCTACAAAGAAGAACCTTGAAATGAGAATTGAAGCAGAAAACGGCGCAACACTCGGTAAGTTTGAACTCGCTAAGCGCGCAAAAGAACTTAATCTTGATGCAATTCACGACACCGTTCACGAAATGGCAAGAGACGAAGCGCGTCACGGCAAGGCATTTGAAGGTTTATTAAACCGTTACTTTCGCAAATAGTAAACCGCAAATAGACCAAAACGCCACGAGAAATCTAACATACGGACTATTTTTATTAACGGCAAAAGACGGAGATAAAGATAACGGCTGTATAATCAACACGGCGTTTCAGGTCGCTTCCGACCCATTGCAAATAGCAATATCTTGTCAAAATTGGAACTACACAAAAGAGATTATTGAAAAAACGGGCGAGTTTAATTTAAGCGTGCTAACCGAAAACGTGGATTTTGCCACTATAAAAAGATTCGGTATGCAATCGGGAAGAGAAGTAGATAAGTTTGAAGGGTTTAAAGGCTTGAGTAGAAGCCACAACGGTTTATATGCGTTAACAGAAAATACAAACGTAACGTTTAGCGTAAAGGTGAATAAAAAGATAGAACTTTCCACCCACACCATGTTTATAGGCGAAGTTACAGAAAGCGCAAAACTATCTGACGATAAACCATGCACCTACGCGTATTATCATTCTAACATTAAGAATAAAAATTAAAGGAGAACACCCATGAAATATGTATGTAAAGTATGCGGTTTCGTATACGATGAAGAAGTTGAAGGCGTAAAATTTGAAGATTTACCAGAAGATTACCTTTGCCCCCTTTGCGGAGTAGGTAAAGACGAATTCGAAGCTGAATAGGTGATAAGATGAAAGAAAACTATATGGTATGTAATTGTAAGCAAGTAGATTATCATACAATAGCAACGGCAGTAGAAACACACAACAAGTTAGAAAACGTTTTAGACGTGTTTAAGGACGTTCAGGAAACTACACATTGTTCAACGGGCTGTGGCGGATGCTATCAAAAAGTATTAGACGTTATATCCGAAGTATTAATGGGTTAAAACTCTTGACAAAAGACTATTCATAATATAAAATAAAATAAATGAGGGAGTAGTCTCCGCTAAAAGCGTAGCAAGTCAACATCTCTGGCGAAAGCCTGGCTTGCTTTAATTGACCAGACTCATGTATGCAAGGCTATACATTGAGTTATTACGACAAATTAAAGTGTAGTTTTGCATAAACTACACTTTTTGTTTGTAAATAGAAGTGTAATAAAACAAAAATAGGTTAATAAACAAAATATGGAGGTGCATGAATTGAAAGCACACGTAGACAGCACGGAAAGCATACTTAAAGAGCTTGGCTCGGACATAACTAAAGGGTTAAGTTCTGAAGAAGCTAAGCAAAGGCTTTTAACCCACGGCGAAAACAAGCTTAAAGAAAAGAAAAAGAAATCAAACGTCCGTAGATTTTTTGAACAGTTTAAGGATGTTATGATAATCATCTTATTGGTGGCAGCAGCGGTATCATTCGTTATCGCGTGTATAGAGAAAAACCCCAAAGAGTTTTTTGAGCCAGGGCTTATCGTAGCGATAGTGGTCTTAAACGCGTTGATGGGGGTATTTCAAGAAAGCAAAGCTGAAAAGGCGCTCGACGCGTTAAAGAACATGTCCGCACCGCATGCAAGGGTATTAAGAGACGGAAAGGAAAGTTTAATCAATGCGTCTGACCTTGTTCCAGGCGACATAATACTTTTAGAAGCGGGCGACTTTGTCCCTGCGGATGCAAGGCTTATAAGAAGCGTAAGCTTAAAGAGTGAAGAATCAGCGCTCACGGGCGAATCCGTTCCATCAGAAAAGGACGCAAACGCAATGGTTAAAGATAATGCACCCATAGGCGATAGAACCAATATGGTTTTCTCGGGATGTTCCATAACATACGGCACGGCAATGGCAATAGTAACGGCAACGGGTATGGAAACCGAAATGGGAAGAATAGCAAATCTTTTATCGGGTGAGGCGTCAACCCAAACTCCGTTGCAACAAAAACTTGCAAAGCTCGGCAAATACTTAGGCTTTTTGGCGCTCGGCGCATGCGCAATAATATTCCTAATAGGGCTTCTCAACGATATTCCACCTTTGGAAATATTTATGACGGCAGTATCGCTTGCGGTATCGGCAATTCCAGAAGGCTTGCCTGCAATAGTAACTATAGTTTTATCTATCGGCGTTCAAAGAATGGTTAAGAAGAATGCCATAATAAGAAGACTTCCAGCGGTAGAAACTTTGGGAAGCGCGTCGATAATATGTTCTGATAAGACGGGCACACTCACCATGAATCGCATGACCTTAGTTAAAGCGTATTTAGACGGTCAAAGTGAAACGGAAGACATAACTACCAACAACTCTGACGGTGTAAAGAAATTATTAACTTATGGCACTTTGTGTAGTGACGGCTCTGTAGTTTTTGACCAAGACAAGGAAGTGCATATAGGCGATCCAACGGAAACGGCAATTGTTTTTGCAGCGCATAGAAACGGACTTCCAAAAGAAAGACTAAACAAAGACTTCCCAAGACTAAACGAACTTCCTTTTGACTCTGACAGGAAGTTGATGAGCACTATAAACGTTATAGACGGTAAAAAGGTAGTAATCGTTAAGGGCGCGTTTGACGTTATGGAAAGTCGCTGTATAAAGGGTGACTTTGAAACGGCAAGAAGAATAAACGCGCAAATGAGTGAAAACGCACTTCGCGTTCTCGCAGTTGGCTATAAGGAAATAGACCAAATTCCCGAAGAGCTCACGAGCGACAACTTAGAAAACGGCTTGACCTTTATGGGACTTGTTGGCATGATAGATCCACCAAGACCAGAAGCAAAAGAGGCTGTTAAGATTTGTCGACAAGCAGGCATTAAGCCTGTAATGATAACGGGCGACCACGTTATAACGGCAACGGCAATAGCAAAGGAATTGGGGATATTCGTAGACGGGGATAAGGCTATAACGGGCGCAGAACTCGATACGTATACTGACGAGCAGTTAGATGCAGAAGTAGAGCATATTTCCGTTTATGCGAGAGTTTCACCCGAAAACAAGATAAGAATAGTTAAAGCATGGCAAAGGAAAGGTCAAGTAGTTTCTATGACGGGCGACGGAGTTAACGACGCCCCAGCATTAAAGGCGGCGGATATCGGTTGCGCAATGGGAATTACAGGCACCGAAGTTGCAAAAGGCGCTGCAGATATGACTTTGACCGACGATAACTTTGCGACAATCGTAGACGCAGTTAAAGAAGGCAGAGGCATTTATGCAAACATTAAAAAGGTAGTAGGCTTTTTACTTGGCACTAACATTGGCGAAGTAGTAACGGTATTCTTCGCAATGCTACTATGGCACGTTACACCATTACTTTCAATGCACTTGCTTTGGATAAACCTTGTAACCGACAGTTTACCTGCAATAGCGCTGGGTATGGAAAAGGTTGAAAAAGACGTAATGAAGCAAAAACCCAAGCCAAAGAACGAAGGCATATTTGCACACGGCTTAGGCATAAAAGTAGTTTTACAAGGCTTTATGTTTGGTATTCTCACACTAACGGCATTTAAAGTAGGCGAAGCGTGGGGCGGATTACAAACAGGTCAAACAATGGCGTTCTTCGTGCTTGCAGTATCTCAAATAGTTCAAGCGTTTAATATGCGTTCAGAACATTCGTTATTTAAGATAGGCTTCTTTTCAAATAGCAAACTCAACATGTTCTCGCTTATATCGTTAGGGCTTGTAGCACTCGTGCTATTTACCCCTGTAAGAGTTGCATTTGAACTCGTAATTCTTCCATGGCAGTTATACCTTATAGCGCTTGGCATAAGCTTTGTTCCGCTAATTGTAATGGAAATAGCAAAGTTAATAGAAAACATTTATAAGAAACGCAAAAACGCGTAAAGAAAATGCGACCTAACGGTCGCATTTTTAATATATACTTGCGAAAGAGAACAGCATTTGGTATAATACTTTAAATAGGTAAAAAAATGAAAATTCTTTCCCCGGCAGGCAATCTTGAATGTCTTAAACAAGCAATATATAACGGAGCAGACGAAGTTTATTTAGGGATAAACGATTTTAACGCGCGCAATAATATAGACGGCTTTACTATGGAAAGTTTAAAGCAAGCGGTGGACTACTCGCATATATTTAACGTAAAAGTTTGTCTTGCACTAAACATTTTATTTTCTAATGAAGAAATGCAGTCGGCAGTAGAAACAGCAGTTAAAGCACATAACCTTGGCGTAGACGCGCTTATTGTTCAAGACTTAGGTCTTGCCACCATATTAAATAAAGAATACCCAGGGATAGAACTTCACGCAAGCACTCAAATGGGTATACATAATTTAGAAGGCGTTCGCTTTATAGAAAAATTCGGATTTTCTCGTGTGGTTTTATCAAGGGAAACACCCCTTAGCGAAATAAAAAGAATACGCGACAATTCTAAAATAGAGATAGAATACTTTGCTCACGGTGCGCTATGCGTAAGCTTTTCGGGGAACTGTTATTTGAGTTCATATTTGCACGGCGCAAGCGGAAATCGTGGCAGATGTAAACAACTTTGCCGTTTGCCATATACCTTAAAATTTGAAGATAAAAAAATAAAAAGCGGGTATCTGCTTAGTGCAAAAGACTTTAATATGATAAACCGTCTAAATGACCTTGAAAAGGCGGGAGTAGACGTTATAAAAATAGAAGGTAGAGCAAGACGACCTTTTTACGTTGCAAGTTCAACGCGCGCTTATTATAACGCTATAAACGGACTTTCAGCAGACAATACAGATATTCAACTTGCTTTTAATAGGGGATATACCGAAGGTTATTTTAACGGAAATGATAAAATCATTTCCCCACATCAAAGCCACGTGGGAATACCTGTGGGCAGAGTGGAAAAGGTTAAAACAGGCAAAAGGTTTAACGAGATTTATTTAAGCAGTAGTTATCCCTTAACTCCAAAGTCAACGCTTAAACTTTTTGACGGGGATAAGGAACTAAACGTTTTAACGGCGTTTGATATAAAGAAAGTATCTGATAAAACTTATATCGTAACAACAACTCAAAAGGTTAATTCAGGGCTTTTGGTAAGGCTTATAACCGATGCTCAAAAAGAACAAGAACTTTTGGGTTATCAACAAAAGAAAATGGTTGATATAACGTTAGAAGCGTTTAGCGGTTATCCCTTAAAGGCAACCGCCCCTGAATACGGATATACGCTTACGGATAAAGAAATAATAGACAAGGCAAAAAGTAAACCACTTTGTCAGAAAGACGTTAGTGAGTGTTTTAATAAAAATGAGTTTTTTAGTGGCAATATCACGCTTAACACTTGTGGCAACGCCTTTGTGGTAAAGAGTTCGCTAAACTCGTTTAGAAGGGACTTTTATCAAGGTTTATACGAGGCAATTACAAAAAACAAAAAAGAAATTCTAACCGTAAAAAAGTTAAGCCTTAAAAATAGAATGTTGCCACTCAATGATTTTTGTATTGTGGAAGACGTAAACGAACCGAGAAAAGGGTTAAACGTCATATATTCCCCAAGCGAGTATAGCCTTGACAAGGTAAATGAGATTAAAGAGATTTGCCAAAAAGAGAATAGAAAGTTATATTTAGATACGCCTAACTTTGCAGTAACAAAGGATATAGAACTATTAAAGGAAATAATTAAAGAAGTTAATATCCCAATAGTAGCAAATAACTACTACGCATTTTCTTTAACAGACGATTATATAATAGGCGGTGGGCTAAACGTTTTTAACGACTGGACGGCAAACGTCTTTGATAAACCATATATAACCGCAGAGTGGGAAGAACGGGGAAAGAGCAATTTTGCATATATGACGCTTAGACATTGTCCCATAAAAGAACACGTAGGCGGAGACTGTGGAAAGTGCAAATATAAAGACGGTTTTGAATACCAAATGCAAGACGGCAAAGTGCTTAAATTAAAACGCAAAAAACTTTCCACCTGCACGTTCTATCTAACTTAAATTTAAAAGGAGAAAAACAATGATAGTATCAGTAAATAAAGACGTTGCATTATTCCGCACACCCTTTAACGCAACGCACGATTTAGTGCAGAAGTTTAGGGGAGTAGATAACGACACTATATATTACAATTCACCCGTTGATTTTATGGAAGCAGGGTTAATTGACAATTCTAAATGGGACTATTGGCACGTTGATATACCATTTAACTATTCAAACGATGAAGCAACGCCATTTACTGTCAATAATTGCTGTATAGGTGCAAACCACGCAGAAACGTGTGGAGTTTCTGTGTATAGCCAAACTCACGATAAAACGTTTGCAGACATAGGCTCTATTTGGGTGGATGAAGCTAACGTAAAGTTTACTTTATTGATGGTTAGAGACGAGGAATTGCAATTCGTTTCTGAAAACGTTGGAGAAAACGACAATAGATACGTTTTTGTAAAAAAGATTACAGGGGATTTGACGTATATCGAAAACGGTTGTAACACTTCACCTATAAAAGTAGAAAAGCAACACCTTTCGTATATGTCTCGCTCTAACAGATATTTACAAAAAAAGATTTTTGTTTGTAAAAACGGTGAGTGGTCTGCGCTTTTTGGTAGTGCAGAATGCGACCTTGCCGAAATTAGAGAAGATTATTATATTATAAACCCTGCAACGGTAGCCAAGGATTTAGCAAGTAAGCGCCCACAAGGGGGATACACCAAAAACGTTGACTTAGCATATTTTGGCTCGCCAATGATAAAGTTAAATCTTGTATATAGAATCATGCCCGACGGTGCAATTTTGGTGTTCTTTGATTCAGAAAGGCTAATGCCTGTTCAGGTTGAACATTATTTTGGCGTAATGTTTCAAGAAAAATTAGATATCTATGGTGGGGGCAGTTATAGAATCATTCCTAAAACTAAGCCAATCGATTGTGAAGAAGGAGTGTTTGATTTTACAAAGCCCGTCGCACTATACGGAAAACCTTACCCAAAAAGCAAAAAGATTACCAAAGAATATTTTGCCAATCCAGATTTCCCACCAGATAGAATAATTGATATGTATAAGAATAAAGACGGCGAATATAAACTTGGTTTTGCTTGCGGATTTTTGCCCCTTTATGATTGTGCTCCCGAAACAAGAAAAGACAATTTAACCTATGCAGTTAGCCTAAAATTCACAAGAAAAGCTTATCCAGCAGCAGCAAGTGGCGATATAACAAAGTTAAAAGGCATAGGATATAAAAAATTCTTTGCTATGAATGATGAAAATCCCGTTTATGCTGTTACGTGCGAAGGGAAAACGTATATTTACGTTCACTTTATTAACGAGGGGAAGGCAACCTTGCCAATAGATAGTAGGGTAACGCTAATTGAAAAGGGCGAAAATCTTGATTGGTATCAAGATTGCAGTAGTCTAACCGTAAGTGGAAAACAAACTTACGCAGTATTTGTAAAAGAATAAATAAAGTGCGTTGCAATGTTGCAACGCACTTTATTTATTCAAAATATCCTTTATATTTTAAGAAAAGTGTAGAACTTGGGAAAAGGTGTTTGTGTAGTTCTACAAAATAATCGTCTGTCATGCTTGCTATATAGTCAACGACTATTTGGTTTGGCTCTGTGTTTTCGTAAGGCTCGTCACGTCTATAATAGGGCTTATTGACGTAGTTTATATGATGTTTATAGATTATTGAATTTTTATCGCCCGACAAAAAATCATCAAGTAATTTATCGTAAATATTCCCCATCATCTCTCTAATGGTAAGGTCGTCGGGAGTATTTTTGGGGTTGTTGTAAATAAGCGCGTAGTTGTCTTTTTTGGCTTTGTTAAGAGCCTTAAAGCACTCAGCATCCATTTTGATATAAGGCTTATTATAACTGTTTTCAATAATGTTAACTATAAGGTTGTTAGTAATCTCTGCATTTATAACGCCAATTCCGTCGTCGTCAAAGTCGCTTGACGAGAGGAGTTTGCTTTTTTCAGCATCGTGGCGGTCTTTTCCAAGATAAGCAATGATATCAGAAATTCTCATAACGCATCCTTCTAATGTTGACGGAATAAGTTTTCTAACCGCGTTGCCATCCACGTAGCATTCTTCAATCCGCTTATCGAACTCGCTAAAATCAGCAAGTGGGGAAGGTGCGTATTTTTCAAGTTCTAATTCTCCGTTATGGCATGCAATACCGTCAAGAGTTTGAAGTGAAACGTTAAGTGGGAATATCTTATCCAAAACACGAACGGAGTGGATATTGTGATTAAACCTTCTTCCCGTTTTTGAGCGATATAACTCGTCTAAGAATCTTTCGCCCGTATGCCCGAATGGGGTATGACCAAGGTCGTGTCCAAGCGCGATTGCTTCGATTAAATCTAAGTTTAAATTAAGCGCTTTGCCAATAGTTCGTGCCGTTCTTGAAACTAACTGAACGTGAAGAGCGCGTCTTGTAATATCGTCGTTTTTGTAAAGGGAAAACACTTGTGTTTTATCAGCGTAGCGATTATAGTATGGACAATGCAAAATTTTATCAATATCGCGAATAAACGCCGTGCGCCAAACAGAAGCCGTATCGTGAGACTTTTGATTTCTTCTCAAAACGTTAGATTCGTCGCAAAAAAACTTAGGAGCGTTGCCCGTTTGCTTGTCTGAAAGAATTTTAAGAAATTCTTCATTTTTTATGATGTCTTCTTCTGTTGCCATTTTTATACAAAACTTGTTTCTAGAAGAAATATATAAGCTCAAGCAAATTA
>JAFVWA010000010.1 GCA_017501885.1 Clostridia bacterium
AAAGTAGAAAATTTTAGACAGCACGTAGTAATTACCGATATTTTAATCGGCTTTACTGTTATTATTAAATTTTTTCTTATATTCAGTTTTAGTGGCGTTTTCACGCTCGATTTCTTCTTCAATTTGCCTTAAACGGCTTTTACCTAAATTAGCGATAGGCTCATCTTTAGGAATAAACGCACCAACGATAGACGGCGCACGATGAAATGCTCGTGTAAACGCTTCGGGTTCTCGCTCTCGAAAAAGTGTGTAGGCACGACTCATTTTAGTGAACTTATCTTTATCTTTTGAGAGTTCTTGAACTTCTTTGTACAATAAGCCGTTATCTTTTTGTTGACGGTCAACGACCTCTTCTAAACGTTGAACTTCGGCAGTTAATACGACGATTTGATTACGTAGCCCGTTTTTACTAAAAGCAAACTTGCCTTGTTTGGCATCTGCTAACGCTTGGGTATAATCGGCTTCGGCGTTACGTTCTTCAACGATTTTATCTCGCTCGGCTTTCGCCGTTGAGATTTCTTTCATTGTGTCGATAAAATGCTCGTCTGCTTTTTGAACGGCTTTTTCCATCGTTTCTAATTCCGCTTGCACACGTTTTCCTGCGCTTGAAAGAATTTCAGTTGATTTATCCCAAGCTTCATCTACGATACATTTAGCCTTAAACTCGGCAGTAGAGAGATGGGAAGCTACGCTTCCTTCTTTACCACGCTGTAAACCCCAACGCTTTCCGACTTGCTCGTAAAAATCCGTTTGCAGTTTAGATAACTCGTTGCGATTAAGTAAGTCTTTTGCGCAGAGCCGACCGTCTTTGATAGGGATAAGGTTTAGATGTAAATGTGGAGTTGTTTCGTCGTTGTGGACAACGGCAGAGATTATGTTTCTTCTTCCGTATCTTTGAGCAAAGAATTTAGTGCAGTCACGAAAGAACTCGTTTTGCTCATCTTTGTCTAAACCGTTAAAAAATTCTCTATCCGAGCCAAGCACGAACGAAGCCATTAGTACGGCATCTTTTCTCGGCGCTTTTGGTAAGTTTAATTCTTTTATCCGTTCGTTAATAAAGTCGGTGTAAGAACTATTCCTAAACACAAGCCGATAATTATTTTTCGTTCTTGAACTATCGATACAAGTGTTTGAGCCGATGTAGTTTTCGTCACGCTCGTTTTCATTTTCTATGGGGCAAATATCCGTTTTGTGATACTTCTCCATATGGCATACTAAATACGATATTTTGGTTTCCTCCTTATAATTTTTTTGTTGTAAAATAGCCTCGCAGAGCACACTACTTTCAAGGAAAGTATAGTGTGCTATACTTTACAAGCCTTCTATAAAGTTTTGATTGCCGTTTGCTTGACGCTCACGGCGGGTGATAATGATGATAATTTTTCATTTTTATATCCTCCTAATTTTAATAAAGCCCTACAATAGGTAGGCAGCGAAAACGCCCAAAACTTAACCTTTTGATAAAAATTTTTTTCTTACAAAAGGGCGCAAAAAAGTCGCTGATAAAAACTACCACCGACCTAAAGGGACAAAAAATCCGTACGAAACAAAACACGCTTAAAACGTTTCTACTCCGCACGGATTAAATATCCTATATGAAGTTGTAAGAGTGTAGTACCTAAAAATTTGTACCACAAAATAGACCTATCGCCAAACCATGTTTTTTGAACGTTGGCGTGCCTTCTTGAAAAGTTGGTCAGACTTTCCAAGCCTTTCACTACCTAAATGTGAAAGGACGGCATATTGTCGTAAAAATTTGCACGACAATAAAACCCTAAATAAGCCGTTTTGTTTCCATTTACAAAAAACGACTTCGGGCAAACGTAAGAAACTATCCTACAAGCGTGCGACTGCACACTTACAAAGCCTGCCAATGCTTGCAAGCTTAACAAGGGGCAGAAACCCCTTAATTATATATACCCACACAAAGCATAATCTAAACATATGTTCGTGTTTGTAATTCTATTTTATCATAAGAATCTATAAAAGTCAATAGGCAAATGTCCACGTTCTTGGACACCTGCCTATTTTTTTTGCTAGAATTTTAGCATTTCTTGTCGGTAATTTTATTTTGCTTAATTTTTCGACGAAACATCTACTTTAATCTCTTGAGTTTTTGTATTTTTTACTTTTATAACTGTAATATTATTCTATTCTCATCATTCTATATCCCACGCCGATATGCGTTTGAATATACTGTGGAGAATCTGGTTCTATTTCAATCTTCTTTCGAAGCGTTGCCATAAATACACGCAAGGACGCAACGTTGCTTTCCCAAGCCGCGCCCCAAATCTTTTGCGTTATAAAGGTATGGGTGAGAACTTTCCCTACGTTTTGAGAAAGCAAACACAGCAATTTGTATTCAATAGGTGTTAAATGTAACTCGTTGTCGTTAATATATGCGCAACCTGCGGCATAATCAATTTTAAGATTACCGTTTGTAAATAGTGAGTCCGATTGCATTGCTGAATGCAAGACAGACAATCTTCGTGTGGTAACACGAATTCTCGCAAGCAATTCTTCCACAGAAAACGGTTTGGTTAAATAATCATCAGCGCCTGCATCCAACGCTTCTATTTTATCATTATCTTCACTTCTGGCACTGATAACGATAATTGGCATTTCCGACCAAGTTCGTATCTTTTTTATTACCTCTATCCCGTCAATATCAGGAAGACCTAAATCAAGCAAAACAATATCGGGATTGTGTGAAGATGCTTGCATTATTGCGTTTTCTCCGTTTTGAGCGGTTAAGTATTTATATTCGTGCGCCTTTAACGTAGTCGTAATTAAATTACGGATAGGCGCGTCATCTTCAACTATCAATATCAATGGATTATTCATTTATTTTTATCTCTCCAATAGGTAAAGTAAAGGTAAATATAGCGCCACTCGGCACGTTGTCTTTTACAAAAATTTCTCCGCCGTGCACGCTAATTATAGATTTACAAAGAGCAA
>JAFVWA010000093.1 GCA_017501885.1 Clostridia bacterium
AAAAACTTCGTGGATCGTTCGAGCAGCTTTGTCTAAACAGACGCAACATTGAAGAAGAGCTTGAAAAAGATGAAAACTACTTTGATAAAATTTCAGAAGTTCAAGCAGAACTTAACAAAATAGACGAAAGATTAGGGGTAAGAAAAGATGGATAAAACAAAGATGTCAAACGTTCCGTCGGTTACCGTAGAAAAGTTAGTAACCGACCTATCGCAAACTTACGTTAATATTATAAACTCAAATATACCTATAAAGAATTTCCCGTCGGTTATGCTTTGGGGTGCGCCAGGTGTAGGTAAATCCCAAGCTGTAAGGCAGATAGCGAAAGAAATCGAAAGGGGAACGAGCAAGAAAACGGTGGTGACCGACGTTCGCTTGCTTTTATTCAATCCTATCGACTTAAGGGGTATTCCAACTGCAAACCAAGACAAGACGCTTGCTATATGGCTAAAGCCACAAATATTTCAAATGGACGAAAGCGACAACGTTGTTAACGTGCTTTTCTTAGACGAAATATCTGCAGCGCCTCAGTCGGTACAGGCGGCGGCTTATCAAATAACGCTTGATAGAGTCGTGGGCGAACATAGACTTCCCGACAACTGTATCGTCATTGCCGCAGGCAATAGAGTAACGGATAAATCGGTTGCATACAAAATGCCTAAGGCGCTTGCGAATAGACTTATGCACCTTCAAGTAGAAGGCAGTTTTATTTCGTGGAAAAAGTGGGCGATAGAAAAGGGAATAAATGATAAAGTGTTAGGCTTTTTGACTTTTAGGCGTAATTACCTATCAGCGTTTGACGCAACTAACGACGATTTGGCTTTCGCTACCCCACGTTCGTGGGAAATGGTTAGTAACGTGCTAAACGCAGTCGGCAGTAGTATTGATAAGGCTTATTGTTTTATAGCAGGATTAGTTGGCGAAGGCATTGCAATAGAGTTTAGATCGTGGGCTAACGTATATAAGGATTTGCCTGACGTGGAAAAAATTTTCAATGGCACGGAAAAAACTATTCCTACAAAAACGGATGCAATATATGCTTTAACGGCATCTATGGTGGCATATGCAAGAGAGCATAAAACTCAACTTGATAAAATAAGAAATTCTATCGTGTATGCTAACAAGCTCCCGCCTGATTTTTCAGTTATGCTACTTAAAGACTATATGAGCATAGAAAAAGGGTACAGAGAAAAGCTTTTAGCTTTGCCAGAATTCACTCGTTGGCTTGCCGACAAAGGAAGGTTATTAAGTGGTGACGGAAGATAAGAAAAGAGAAATCATAAGACGGCTTATCCTATCACGAATGAGACTATTAAGTAATCACGGCTTTTACGGGCTTCTTTTGATGCACGCCGAGTTTGCGCTAGATAGCGAAATAGAAACGGCGGCAACAGATGGGGACAAAATATATTTTAGCCCCGAATTTATGGATAGTTTAAGTGATAGTGAATTAGACTTTGTTCTTATGCACGAGATAATGCACGTTGCTCTTCGTCATTGTTCAAGAACGGGGGATAGAGACAATTATTTATTCAACGTTGCTTGTGATATCGTCGTAAACTCTAACATAATGCACTCAAATGGTGGGGACGTTAAGAGTATTACGATAAAGAAGTGGGGAGAATCTATGCATCGTACCCCAAACAATGACGAAGGTTGGAATTATACGGCAGAGCAAGTTTACGAGCAACTTTTAGCAAAAGTTAAAAAAAGAAAGGGAAATAATGCTCAAAATAATTTTCCATCTAACCTAAAAGGGGAAAGGGCAAAAGACGAAGAAAAAAGTAACAGTAACGGCAACACTTCTTGGGACTATCACGGCAAATGGAAGAATGTAGACGGCGAAGACGTAGACGAGAAAAAAGCGATATGGGATAAACGCATAAAAGACGCTGTTGAAGCTGTAAGAATAAGACAGGCATCTACGAATAGGGGCGTTGTACCACTTCTTGCCGAACGATATCTTAAGGAACTCGTCGATTCCCAAATTAACTGGAGAGAAATATTAGCCAACTTTGTTCAAGAAGAAATAGTAGACTATTCATTTTCTCCACCCGACCGACGTTTTGACGACAGCCCCTTTTACTTGCCGGATTTCAACGACACCGATTTTAAGGCTGAAAACGTTCTGTTTATGATAGATACGTCAGGATCAATGAGCGACGATATGATAAC
>JAFVWA010000011.1 GCA_017501885.1 Clostridia bacterium
AATAGCGATAACACCTAAACTAAAAACTTCTTTTGGAACGTCTCTATAAATAAACGTTCCAAATCTATTTTTATACGTTTTTATTTTCCTCTTATTAAACGTAGCACAAGTAATCGTATGATAAACTGCTTCAGGAATAAGCCCACGATTGTGCAAAACAAAATCAAAAGATATATACGATGGACCGTAAATAAATTGCGCCAAATTGTGTCCGCTTGCATTCGGGTCAGTTTCATATATCCCTTTAACTAAAGGAAACAATTTGCCATTTTTAACGTCTCTTAAAATTCTACCCTTGGGGTCAGAAAGAGAACTATAATATTCTTTTAGTTGTTGTGTTGTAATAATCATTGATTTCCTCCAGATAGTTGTATTATACCACACTATTTGGAGGAAATCAACAAGTTTGCAAAATATTTGCTCCAAATAATTGTGTTTTTCGCAACTTTCTGGGGCAAATCTCACTTTCGAAACTTTAAAAATTTTTATTTTTCGAAAGCGACGTAAAGGTTATCACAAGTTTTATATACTTTTCGTGACAAGTTTTTAACTCTATCTTGCACGTTTTCTTACACGATAACTTACATGGTTGTGTCAATAGGGTTATAAATCAATTTTGAGACGCAATAAAGACAAATTTCTTATTTTTCACATAATATCATACAATATATGACATAATCTGTCATATTTACTGTGTTATACTCAAAAAAAAAAGGAGAAAAGTATGAAAGTTAATCGTGCGTATAAGTTAAATAAAGAAAAGCAACCTGCCGAAGAAAAAGGCAAGTTTCTTTACTTCTTTTATAACAACCACAAGTTGGATTGTATTGCCGTAGACGAAGAACAATGGGAAAAGTTAGTTGAATTAGATACCGAAATGTATAACGGCAATCGTAGGCATAAAGACCACTCGGTTAAACTAACCGATAACGTTAAGCCTGCCGTTGGTGCGGATAACGGCTTTTTACATAGTAAAAAATTTGACTCTGAAGAAGATTTCTTACGTAAAAAAGATATTGAAAATCTTCTACACAGAGAATTTAGCGAACTTGACCGTGACATTTATGCCCTTTACGAAGATAATTTTACACAAAAAGAGATTGCCAAACAAGTAGGCTTTTCACAAAGCGAAGTTTCTAAACGATTAACTGAAATGTTCTCCGCCATAGAAACGGATGACTTAAAAGGTCAAACTCAAGATGACGATGAAATTTACGCTATAAAGCAATGGCGTAAATTCAAAAATAAAGGCGTTACCGATGGTGACGAAGATATTTTGTGGGACGTGTTCCGTGTAGAAATGCCATTGCAACTACAAGAATATATTTGTTCTTGGTTTTATAGTTATAAAGAATACTGCTACTTTGCCATTAAATATCTTGTTATGAGGGCTTGGGAAAAGTATAACGAGTTAGAACTTGGAAACCGATTGAACGAACTACCACGCCAAGTGAGAGAGTGGTTTTACGAATATTACGAATACGAGCCACCGTGTTTTCAATGGTTGTTTATTGCTTTCTTTGAACGCATTGAAGAAATGAAAAAACAAAATCAACCACGCCCTACTGACGTAAACTTTCAAAAACTTTTAGATAAGTATAACGAGATTGTAAAGCGACTTGAGTGCACGGCAGAAGAGTTTTACAAAGAACGTATCGCAAAACCTTACGTTGAAAAACGGAATAAACGCTATCAAAAATATCTTGACGAAAACTATGTTTTAGTTGTTGATGAGAACGATACACGCCCAATAAAAGAGCAACTTACAGCGTTTATGGAACATTGTAAAAAACTCGATAAAAAGTATAAAAATAAAGTTGTTACAAAAAAATTAAAAATTACGGAATAATTTCGGCGTTTTAACCGCTTGATATATGGAGGGGTAATTTAGCCAACCTTGGAGCATCAATTTAGGTGCTCCTTTTTAATTTGCGCAAGTAATGAACACTTGCGCTTTTTTGTTTCCTAATGAACGGGATTTTAAGTTGGAAATCAGCCCTCGGCAGAGCGAACGGGATACAAAAACGAAGTTTGTATCTTAGTGAGATATGGCTATGCAATAGCCGTGTCAAAAAAACTAAACGCTCAATAAATAACTGACAACGGTCAAAGGAGGTGAAAATTATTAGTTATCAGGTTATAAGAGTTCAAAAGTTTACAAAAAATTCGCTCGGGAAAATCGGTGCGGAAACCGAAAGAACAAGTAGAAGCAACCGAAATGCAGATATTGACACGGAACGAACTCCGTTAAATTTGTATTTTAAAAAGTCCACAAACGGTATGAACGCCGAATGGAAAAGTATCGCCACCAAAACAAACGCTACTTTTAAGGACACGAAAAAGTCGGTTGCTTTTGAAGGAATTATAGTAACGTCGGACAAAACGTTCTTTGAAAACCTTGGCTACGTGCAAGGCGAACAGCCACCAACAAAAGTTTTAGAGTTTTTTAACGATTGTTACAAATTCGTTCTTAGAGAAATCGGTTATAACGGAACGGACGAAAATATTTTGTCTGCCGTTATTCACTTTGATGAAACCACACCACACTTGCAACTTTATTACGTACCGATAGTAGACCAAGGCAAAAAGAAAGTTTATGCAAAAGGTAGTGACGGAAAAGTTTTGCGAAACGAAAAAGGCTCTCCCATACAAGCAAAAGATATTAACGGAAAAGGAATATACGAGTACAATGCTCTACCTTTCCCTAAAATATGTTCTTCTGACTTTTGGGAACATCGAGGCGGACAAGTTTCGTTTGGAAATTTACAAGACGATTTTTACGAGCAAGTTGCTTGTCGCTATGGCTTAGACCGTGGCGAGATTGGAAGCAACAAAAAACACACAACTAAATACGAGTGGGAAATGAAAAAACTTGAAGAAAGGAAAAATACCCTTTCAAAAGAACTAAAACCTTTGGAAGAGTATTTGAAGGCGTTTGAAGATGCTATTAACGGCAAAAAGCCTTACTTTAAGAGTGGACTTGAAAAGCAAGTAGTCGGCTTAATTGCCAAATACAAACTGCTTGAAGAAGAAAAGAAAACCACCGATAAGGACAAAGAGTATCTCTTTAATGAACTAAGAAAATACGAAAAACAACTTCCCGAACTACAACAGCATAAGGAGTTTTTGAAGTTCTTATCTAAGTACGCACCCAACGAACTTGAAGAAGTAAAATTGGTTGCTAAGCAACGTGAAAGTCTTTCTAGAAAACCCACAAAGAAAAAATTTAATGATTTTATAAAATACTAATCAAAAACGCTTGCTTTATTCCAAAAATTAAGGTAGGATACACAAACGCTTTTGGGTAGCCTACCTATGCCCCGATAAAAAGATTTTGAAGAAAGATTTTTATCGGAAAGGAAAAACAGGCATACAAATCAAGCCGATAGAATATCGGCGGATAAATTTGCCTTGTTTTGACGCGGTAGGATACAAAACCAAAAATCCTAATGAACGGGATAAAGCCTTAATTTAAGAGTAAAGCAAGCCAAAACCAACTAAAAAAATTAAGGAGGAAAATTGTGGTTTATGGTTAAAGATTTACTAACAAACACAACGCATCTATATAGGTGTAGTTTATTGGTGCTCTACCATCAGGAAAGAGAACATTGTATCCGCACAAATAAAAAATTAAGGAGAATTGAAAAGACATTATTTAGACGAAATTAACAAGGTGGAAATAAACCTTTCCACAAACGAAACGGAAACCTATCCGTTTGAAGCAGACCAAAACACTATTTTAAGAGCCGCAAGTATACTTGCAAACAAAATTTTAGACTTCGCAAATAGCGGAGGAGATATTAAAAACATAACGCCGAAAGCACTTTTCGGCAACAAGGAGGAATTATGAAAAAGAAAGCAGTAATTTACGCAAGATTTAGTTCACACGCACAAACCGAGCAATCTATTGAAGGTCAACTACGTGAGTGCTACGATTTTGCAAAGAGAAACGACATTACCATTATCGCCGAATACATAG
>JAFVWA010000094.1 GCA_017501885.1 Clostridia bacterium
CCGCCCGTATCCACGTTTGCGTTGTAGATTTTCGATTTCTTTTCTTGCATAACAAACATTCTATTCGGGTCAAAATCCACGAGCAGAGTTTGCGGTTTCATATTGAATTTAATAGTTTTACCCGTCGTTTCGTCCTTGAACGTTTTAACGTATTGGTTTTGCAAACGGAAAACGGCTTGGTCGTATTCTTGTGGAGAAGCAGTATCTTTAAGATAAAGCATTGTATCCCATTCGGGAACGGTGCTACCCGTAAGCATACGGTTTACGGTTAAAGTTATGGTCTTTTTGCCGTTTTCTTCGTGTTTTGTAATAGCCGTTTTAATTTCTTTTGGAGATTTATAAGCGTTAGGTTTGTCCACGCCTGAAATGTTTACGATTTCATATCCGCCTAAATTACGGAATTTATCTTTATTCGTTTTAATAAGTTCTTCTAGCGCATCGCAAGAAGCGCAGTAAGGCAAAACAATTACGATATGACAGCACATTTTGCCTTCTTTTAATTTATCGTAGTCAAGGAAGCCTAAAAGTTCATCATCAGATTTACTTCCGTCGATAACTTCTAAAAGGTCAAGAATTTCTCTTTCATAAATAAACTTTTTATGAGCGCCGTCGTCAGCTTTTTTGATAGATTGTGGTTTGAAAAGCGCTGAAAAAGCGTAGGTTGTACCTGCTTTTCTAAGTTCTTCTAAACGCTTGCGAGAAGATTCGTTTGGACGGAACGCAAAACGTACCATTTGTGGGAAGCCGTAGTAAGGGTTGTCCCATTCTTTGCATTCATCGTCTAAAACATGTTCGTTATCCCAAGCCTTTTGCTCGTCAACAATGTCGGTGAATTGGTAGAAAGCGATAATATCTTCTTTTTTAAACTCGCTTCCCATTAAAATACGATAAGGCGTACCCGACAAGTGGATAGTTATATTCGTTTTAAGGGTTTTGATTGTTTTTTCTGCTTCCTCCACGTCAACGAAGTCGTCGCTGTCTTTCTTGTTCTTAACGTCGCTTTCGTAGTTGTTGGCATTTTTCAATACTTCGCCGTATTTTTCCGCACGAGCGCCGAAGTGTGTTTCGTCAACGAGAAGAAGGTCTATGTCTCGACCAAAAATTTCTTGGTGTTTATCTTTAATTTGGTCGCCTTGTAAATCTTGTAAGGTAAGGAAAACAACGACCTTTTTGCCTGAATTAAGTCTTTCAGTAATGGTGTGATTATTATTGCTTAAATTGTCCGCCGTTACAAATTCATAACCGTCAAAATTAACGTGACTTTCAACGGTCTTTTTCCATTCAGCCTTAACGTCGGCTTTTGCAGAAACAACCACAACAAGTTTTGCGCCCATTTCTACGGCACAACACATAGAAGTGAACGACTTGCCGAAACGCATTACTGCATACATAAGCAAGTTTTTGCGTCCGTTGGCGATTGCCGTTTTGAAAGCATTTACCGTCTTTTCTTGATTAGGACGCATAGGATATGTTTCTATGCGGGGGAATACGGTTTCTTCGGGTCTTAACGTTTCTACGCTATAGAATTGATATTTTTGAGTTTTGTTTTGATAGTCGTTTTTAATATCGGTAATAGCGTCTTCAACGTCACCAACCGTTGCTTCCTTAAAAAATTCTTTGGAGTAGTAGATGCCTGCGGGCAAGTCAGCAAGTTGTAATCTTGATTTATGCTTTTCCATTTCCAAAAATTGATGCACGGAAAAATCACGGAAATAAACGCCGTCTATTTTCGCTTCGCTTTCAAATTTCTTTTCAAGATTAGGATAGTGTTCTTCCCACTCCTTTAATCTTACCGATACGGGACGATAGGTGTCGCCAACCTTGAGATAGTTGGGAATAGTATTCGTTGTGAACGCATAAATGTGCGGTTCTACACGACCTATTATAATCTCGTCCAAAACTGTTTTATCTATCATACAAAATCCTCGTTTGTAATTACTTTTTTATGAGACTTACAAATTTTACTTTTTTATTCGCTTCCCAATCCATAACGTAGCAATAAATGCCGTTGTGCTTTTTAGGATTATTCTTTTTGCAACCTTCACAAACTTCTTCGTGAGTTTCTTCTCCGAAAAGGGTATAATTTACTACCGTAGAGTTGTGACAACTATTTGGTATAACAAATTTAAGCCCGTCCATCTGCCAAATATTCCAAGAAAGAATTTCAGCTATTTCACGAAGCCAATCTTTGCTCGGCTTCTTGTTAAGCTTATCTTCGTAATAATCGCTAAACGTAAACAATAAGTTTTCACGGGCAAGTAGAACGTTATCGCCTTGCCAATCATATCCGTAAACACTTTTTACGGCTTGTTTTGCCCATTCATACCATTCTTGCTCGTCGTCAACGTTTTCGCAAACAACACGAAGTTTTCTATCTAATAAACCAACTCTTTCTTTAACGGGAATCGTATTACCCGAAACGGTGTCGTAACGGCTTGCAAGATACGGTGCTTCACCACAAGAGATTTCTAATCGGTTTGCTTTTACATAGTCTTGCCAAGTTTTGCCGTCTTCCGTAGGGAAAACTATTTTTTCTTGGGTTGCCGTCCACGTTTTTTCTTGTTCTACGTTAAAAACATTTTCTCTACCAAACCAAGCGTTATCAACAAGATTGTTTTGCTTGTTGCATATCCACGAAGGGGTAAAGACTTCAGCCTTGTCACGAACACGGGTAAGTTGTTCTTGCTTTGTTTTTTCTACACGGGGTTTAATAATCGTCCCGTTTTTACCCGTAACCGAGAATACCGTAATTTGGCGGTCTTTTGTATATGTTTCGTCGTATTGGGTGTAATCGTCCGTAGCCCAAATAATATTCTTGCCCGAAGAGTTATCTTTGAGTAGAATATTCAAAAGCGTGGAGTCCAACGCCAATAAGCGATTTTCTTTTATATCAACTCTAATTTCTTTCGCCATTTTAGGTTACCATCTTGAATTTCTTAAAAAGGTTAAAAGGTCATTTATATCTTTTGCCCTTGAATAAGAGTCAATAGCGTTAAGCCAATTTGCTTTTTGTTGGGTGGATAAGTTCATATCATTACAAATCATTTGCTTTATTATTTCAGTTTTTGCTTTTTCCAACCCTTTTTGAATAATATAATCGTTTAAGTTCATCTGTTTTCCTTTTATTCTACCACACTAAATATGACAGTTTACGTCATATTTATAAAAGTTATTATTCTTCGTCTATAACTTCTATAATA
>JAFVWA010000095.1 GCA_017501885.1 Clostridia bacterium
AAAAATGCGATGTATAACCCTTATGGGTGCAAGTAGGTTCTACTAATACGTCGGTAAAACTATGTCCTTCTTCATCAACGTAATTATCACGGTAAACATCACCGCAAAGGCTACAAGTATATTCCGTATAACCCCTATCCGTACAAGAAGAAGCAATAACAACCGTTTTGTATTCGTGCGAACAAACTTGATTTGCTTCGGCTGCAAAGGCGGTATTACTATCAGTAAATCCCATCATTGCCGTGCCACCTACAAGTATCAAGGCAAAAGCCAAGACAAGATGTAGGATTTTTCGTTTTGCTTTTTTCAATTTTTATCCTCCTTTTTTACTTTGTTGCGCTTGCTTGTAAATCTTCAAGCTCTTTGGTCTTTCTCGAAATATAGTCAGCCATATTACGAATACGGAAAGCATCACTTTGGTTGTAGCCGTCCATAATGGAATATAAGAATACTGCTTTGTTTTCAAGAGCTAACGAAAGAACAGTTTTTGAATCTCTTCCCGCAAGTATTGCCACAAAGTCATTCAACTTTTTGTGAATTTCATCATTTATGGCAAGCCATTTACGGTCTAACTCTTCCAACTTTAATGCTTTATCCTCTTCCATTTTTTCAACCTTGTAATCAGCTTCTTCTATGGCATCAAGTAGCTTATCTTCAATACTTTGTCCCTTGCTATCAATGTCAAAGACGTATTCGCTTTTATCGAAGAGAACTGCTTCACGCTTGGATATATCTGCCTTACCTTCCTTGAAATAAATCTTTTTAAGTTCATAAGAAGGAGTAAATACAGTCCAAATCGGTTCATAGCCACGAACGGAAACGATTGCATCGCCCTTTTCATCACCATTTAATCGTTCCAACATACCGACTGTTATTAGCGGTTGGTTAGAAGCACCGGTGTTACTTGATGCAGGGTTTTCAGCGTTAGTGTTTACGGAAAAGTTTTTAATCTTCTTTTGTCCGCAAAGTTCTGAAAACTCTTTTCTCGTTTCGCTATCATCTGAACCAATGAAGATTTTTACGTTACAGTTGGTCTTGATAATATCGCCTATATCTTTACCGTATTTAGCCGTGAGCTGTGAAAAGCTCTGCAATACGAATAGGAAGCGAATACCACGTGAACGGGCAACGGTTACCATACCTTCGATATTTTCAAATTTAGGCAAATTACCAAACTCGTCCAAAATGAAATACGTATTTCTCTTCAAAATTGCCGTGTCTTTTTGATTACGGCGTAGGTTCAGGTTCGCCTTTTCTACAAGTTCTTTATACATCTGAGTAATGAACAACGTTACGAAACGGTGTCTTGTAAAACGTTCATCGGGAACAATAATAAAGACTGCGTTTGGCTCTTCGTCCATATTTACGATGTCAAGGTCGTTCTCGCTTGTAAGCGACAAAATACCATCGTCAGAAAGCTGTTGCATATAGCTGTTTACTTCTGAAAGAAAACTCGTGAGCGTTTTATCCGACGTGATTAAAACGGTGTTTACAAGTCCTCTTACCTTTGAGAACTCATCCCTGCCTTCAAGCAGATACTCTCGTAATTGTGTAGTGTCCTCTGAACAATATTTAGTTATGTTGTGATAGATGTTGAAAAGTAAAAGTTGTTTCTCATCTATCTTTCCCTTAATACAGTCCTCACAAAAAGCAAGCACTAACCCAAAGATAAGATTTCTTGCACCTTCTTCCCACGTAGGTTGGTCACGGTTTTGTACGGGGCATAACGTATATACCAAGTCCATTGCGTTCTCGTATATTTCATCTTTTAATTCTTGAACTCTCGTTCTCGCATCACGGTAAGAAAGGAAAACTTCTCCTGCCCCATAATACTTACCGTCACGATTTTCACAGTTGTTTTCAAGCTCTTTAACAAGCCTTATTCTACGAATTAAAACATTCATAGGATTCCAACGTGCAGATGAGTAAGGTTCACGCAAATCAAGCACCGAAATCTTATAACCTTCCTTTTCAAGATGTTTTGCGTGCTTCTCATACAATTCCTTTTTCGGGTCTGAAATTACCAAGCTCGGCTTACCCTTGCTCTTTGCTAATACCGATATATTTTGG
>JAFVWA010000096.1 GCA_017501885.1 Clostridia bacterium
CTTGGTCCTTGCGTTGCAAGGGCAGTAATCGGTGGCGACATTGTATCGGATATGCTTAAAAACGTATTTGGTGAGTTCGATAAACCCGACAAATCTTGCAAAGGAGACGGGGCAAAAAATAAAGCGAATTTTGCAAAATCCTAAGCAGGTTAAGAAAACCGCTTAAAATTGCATTTTAACCGCTTTTGATGCAACCGTGCGGGACGGTTGCGAACAATCGGGAAACCCGATTTTTTGAGAGGACGAAATGGAAAAGAAAGACAAAAAACAAAAGGTAGAAAACGGTTTGTGGAGAGCCTATGTACGAATCACGGATAGCAATATCTACGAGAAATTGAAATGGTTGGAAGAAGTCAAAAAAGTAAAAATTAGCAATGCGATACCCAACGCTTTGTACTACGGTTTGGACGAATACATAAGAGCAGAGTTTGGAGAAATTGAAATTGGAGAAGTTGAAGAACGAACGCCCACATCATCACCAAGTGCGCCTATTGTAATTGAGACAATACCCGACAAGCGAATTGAAGAAATGGTACGTCTGCTACAAGAAATTGTTTTGAATACAACTCTTTCAAAATCTATGACGGCATCGTTATTCAATGAACGTGCAAAACATCTCTACGGTTATTCCGTTCGTCCCGAACAATTTGAAAGGGGCGATTTTAGAGATACGCCTGAGTATCTCGTTGGACACGAGAGAATGGTAATGCGGCAAATTCAAGAAGATAGGAGGAAAGATAAATAAGTAACCAACCCGTAATTTTTGATGTTAAATATACGCCTTACAGATTACCAAGAGATGCAACGCCAAGTGAAGTGGCAGAGCATAAACGCAACCGCCCGTTCTTTGATATGAGTGGAGAGAAAAATGTTTTTAGTTATATGGCTACTGAACACAAACGGTTAGGCGACAAAAAAAATAGAACAATTCTTGAATACTTAGAAAAGAACACGGGCGTGTTCAATCACACGGGTGTACTGAGTGAAGAAGAAGTCAAGGCTATGAAGAAAAGAGCAAAAGAGAACAAGGGGAATATATGGCACGGTTTTCTATCATTGAACAAGGAAGAATCGTATAAGATTGACACTCCTGAAAAATGTATAGCGCTGATAAAGCGAACGTTCCCGTCGTTCTTCAAAGAATGTCGCTTGTCTTTGAAAGACCTTGATTTTATGTGCGCCTTACACCTTGATAGACCCGAACACTTACATATTCATTTTGTGTTTTGGGAAAAAGAACCAAAGTATAAGACAGCGCAAGGAGATAAAGCATATCGAGCAAAGGGGAAAATACCGATTGAAGCAATAAATAATATGAAAGTTCGCCTTGCGTTGGCGATAAGAGATGACAAAGGGAATCTGCATAAGGCGAGAGACAATGCCTTGCGGAGATTAAAGGAAATGACTGCTGTCAAGACTGCGATGACGAGCCGACAGGATATAAAGGCAGAAATACTTGCTCTTGCAAAGGAACTGCCGAAAAAGGGACGGTTATCGTATGGAAGTCGAGATATGGAGCCGTTCAGAGGGCGGGTAGATAAAATTGTCAATATGATACTTGACTACGACAAAGAAGCACGACAGTCGAACTTAAAGTTTTATTTGGAACTTGATAAACGGAAAAAGGTAATTGAACAAATTTGCGGAAAGAGTAAAGAACCGCAAAAGGGAAGTCCCACGTATCACGATGAAATTGATTTGAAAGATATTCATATCGTTGAAGATTTGGAAGCGGAATATAAACGCCGACAAGGGAATCTCATTATCAACCTTGCTAAGTTTATCAAGCCTGAGTATTACGAAAGGAACAAGAACGTCAAGTACAAGGCAAACGATAATCATCTGAAAAGGAAATTATCTATGTCAAGAAAAAAGATAACCGAACGGTTTAGAAAGTTCTTCACTTCGATTGGTAGAAATCACCAACTGTTGGAGCGAGACTTTTCAAGACGGTTGCAGGAAATTGAAGAAGAAATGAAAGCCGAGAAGAAGCGACAAGAGCAAGAAACGGCAAGAAACAATTATAAAGGAGTGAATTATAAAGGTTGAGAAAACAAGCAAAATTACACAAAAAGCGCAAGTCTCATAAGCTCGGAATATTGCTATGGACTATCATCTTCGCACTAATTTTTGTCGGGGTAATGTGTCTGTTTGCTTATTTCGGCTATGAGAGTATTGGCGATATTTGGGGCGAAAGAAACTTTTGGCTTATTAACGGTGTGGTAGACGGAATGATAATGGTTGCCTACCTGTTAATGTACCGAGTGGATGCGCAGAATATCGCAATGAACGAAAACGACTTGGAAGATACGGAGTGGCTAACGGTTAAAAAGCTGAAGAAAATGAAAGAGTTTACCGTAACGAACTTTGATAAGGTCAATAACAAGCCCGACGGTATCGTAATCGGTGCAGAGAAGAAAGGCAAAGAAATTGAAATTATTTCTACAAGCCAACTTCACGCATTGATTGTTGGTACGACGGGTAGTGGTAAGACGACGGGGTTCGTTGACCAAAACATATCCGTACTTGGCAAAAGTGCAGGCAAGCCGAGTTTAGTAATCTCAGACCCGAAGAAAGAGTTGTATGAAAAACACGCTCTTCACTTAAAGAGAGAGGGATATAAAATTTCCGTGCTTGACCTAAGAGAACCTTACAGTTCTGCAAGATGGAATCC
>JAFVWA010000097.1 GCA_017501885.1 Clostridia bacterium
TATGGAACGATTAGTAGAAAGGTATATTACGACCATTTTCCCGAAGCAAGAGAAGAAGATTTTAACGGAATAACCGAAGAAGAAAAGCAACGTTTTCTACAAATAGTTGCAAACGAGAACCGTAACATAACGGAAAGATTTAAGGATATGACTTTTAACAAGTATTTTGAAATGGTATATCCTTGTTATGTGGCTATGGGTAAGAATGTTAGCAAATCTGCAAAGGAAACATTTTTTGCATACGGAGAAGATTTTGGCGGTAATGTATTAGAAAAATTTACTGACTACAATTCGACTCAGGACTTTGATGATTGGGTTGATGGTAAAAAAAGAGGTATGGGTGGACACGCTTGGGGTATATGGCGTGGAAGCAGTAGGCATAGAATAATGCTTTTTCCGAGAAAGACGGATGAGGGGTATTATTTTCAATATTCGGGTAATCCCCATTGGAATATTTACTGCACGATAAAATGTTATCTTGCATTGAAAGATAACGGTGTACCCGTGCAATATACGTATCCGAGTGAAACAATAAACTACATTAAAGAAGAAGATTTATTAGGTTTTGTTTCAAGTGATGATGTACCTGTATATTGTCAGTTGTCTTTTCCAAGAAAAGTAGTAAATGAATTTCTACATTATGAAGAGAAGCATCACAAGATTTTTGACTTAATAGATTGGGAACCGATAGAAGAGGTGAAATTAAAGAAATGAGAATATTTTTTACGAGTGATTTGCACTTCGGACACGAGAACGTGTTGAAGTTTGACGATAGACCATTTGAAACTGTTGAAGAAATGGACGAAGAACTGATTAGACGTTGGAATAATAAAGTTGACAAGGGCGACTTGGTTTACGTACTTGGAGACCTTATATGGAAAACAGCAAACAATGAAGCGTTGAGTATAATTAAAAGGTTAAACGGTCAGATTATTTTGATTAAAGGTAATCACGATAGGTTTATAAAAAATGCAACGGCAAAAAATGCTCTTGCCGGACTGAAAGATTATGACGATATATGTGTAGCATTAGCGGATGGTACAACAAGGCGCTGTATTCTAAGCCACTATTTTATGCCGTTTTATAACGGACATAGATACAACGCAATTCATCTTCACGGACACTCTCATAAAACCGAAGAACATTATTTAGAACTTGGTATTATCAAGGCGATAAAGGATAATGGTTATGAACCGCAAATTTATAACGTTGGGTGTATGCTTTGGAACTACGAGCCTGTTACGTTAGATGAAATTTTGAGTTGCAAGACGGAACTCGATGTTTTAGACGAATTAAGTCAAACTGAGGGAAATGATGATGAAAACGGAAATAAGCAAGCAGACGAATAATACTGATGAACAAAGAAAATTTGAGCAAAAGTGGCATTATGAACGTTTTATAGAACATTTGTCGCTGATTATACAAAAATATGGACATATTGTTTTGGAAGAGTTAGACAAAGAAGAAAAAGAGAAAAATAATAATGGAGAAGAAAAATAATGAGATATTACGTTGTTTCAGACGTACATAGTTTCTATACGGAAATGATAAAAGCCTTAACTGAAAAAGGCTATTTTGAGGATAAGGAACCGCACAAACTGATTATTTGTGGGGATATGTTTGATAGAGGTTCAGAGTCCGTCGAAATGCAGAAGTTTATAATGGAACTCTTGGAAAAAGACGAGGCTATTCTAATACGTGGTAATCACGAAGAATTGATTTTATCGCTTATAAATAATGCAGAATATAACTTTGGGTACGGAATTGAATATACGCATCATTGGAGTAATGGTACGGTAAGAACAGTAACCGATTTGACGGGTATGGACGTATTCAATGACGATTATAAAGACATTATCAATAAACTGTGTGCCACGCCATATATCAAGGATATTATTCCCAAAACGATAAATTACTTTGAAACTGAGCATTATATATTCGTTCACGGGTGGATACCGTGTACGAGATTAAAAACTTGGTCTCCTTATAATCACAAATATATCCCCATAGAGAATTGGCGTGAAGTTGGCGATTCACAATGGTACGAAGCACGTTGGATAAATGGTATGCTTGCACACTCTCAGGGCGTAAAAGAGAATGGGAAAACCATTGTTTGCGGACATTGGCACTCTTATTGGGGACATATAAATAGAAAAGAAGAAAATGGTGAAGAAATTGGCGAGGAACTTAATTATGAACCATATTATGATGACGGAATTATTGCTATTGATGGTTGTACTGTAAGTTCAGGTATTGTAAATTGTATTGTAATTGAGGATTAGTGAGTTATGGATAAATTTTACGAGTTTTGTTTGGATGATTATGCTGCTCCAAGTTGTACGTCGGGATATAAATATTATTATGGAACGAAAGAACATTTTAGAAAATTATTAGAGAAAATAACTGCAAAAGGTAGAACAATAAAGGAAGCAGAGATTTTTCAAGAGTTTTGCAACGGGAATAATCAAGTAATGAACGTTGCAGGGTTCACAAATGTAAGGTTTGCTAAAACCGTAAATATTTTAGCGGAAAAGAGAATTGATACGCATAAAAAAGAAACATACAGGTATATAAACCCGTATGGCTTTCCTTATGATTTACGTATTGACTGTACCGATAATCACATAGTGTTAATAAAAAGCGGCAAAAAATATGTTGTCGCTTATAGCTCTATAATGAGAAATCCGCAATATGAAGATAAGTTTGCAGCAAGTGGATGGGCTGAAATAGATATGCTTATGGGTTTTCCTGCAATGATAAATATTGAAGGGGAATCGGGTGAAAGAGTGCTTAGTAATAATCTTTACGTGGTAGATAAGGCGTTTGATTCTCAGTTGGAGGCAGAAACATATTTTAATACTATGGAAAACGTAGACTATAAATTGTTTTTTGAGGATATTTTTGGCGACGGCTAAATAGTATATATACGACGAAAACGATTGAAAAAAACGTAATTATATGCTATAATAAAGAAAATACTATGGAAAGGTCTTTGTTATGCACAAGAAAAAAGAAGATACGATGCAGAGAATATCTCGAAGAAAGTATGAAGAAAAGAACAAAGTAGAACGCCAAAGTAAAAGCGGAAACTTTCAAACTATGATACCGAGAGCTACTTTTGAAGAGATTAACGGCTTCTTAAAAGAAAACAATATAACAAAGGTGCAGTTGATAATCGAAGGGTATAAGGCATTGAAAGAACAACAAGAAAAAAAGGATGGTTCGGTATGATAGGTGGAGTTATAATCAATTATGACGGTCTTTGGAAAATCTTGCTTGAAAGAAAGATGCGTAAACAAGACCTTAAAATGAAAGCAGGTTTAACACACGAGTTAATTGCAAAACTTGGAAGAGGTGAATCGGTACATTTGGATGCGCTTCTAAAAATATGCAAAGTATTAGATTGTGAGTTAAACGATATTATGGAAGTTAAATTTATAAGAGAAGAGAACTAATTTCTATCGGAGGTGTGTATGGACAAGCAAAGAATATATTTTGCAATAGACTTAAAGTCCTTTTACGCTTCCGTCGAATGTGTAGAACGTGGTTTAGACCCGTTGACGACTAATCTTCTCGTTGCAGATGAGAGCAGAACGCAGAAAACAATTTGTCTCGCCGTTTCCCCGTCGCTGAAAACACACGGAATTTCAGGTAGAGCAAGATTGTTTGAGGCAATTCAGCAAGTTAAAAAAGCAAATAATGAGCGCAGATGGAAAGCGCCCAATCGAAAGTTGGAGGGTTCGTCTTGGAACGATTTAGAGTTAAAGGCAAACCCTTCGTTAGCTATTGACTATATTACAGCGCCACCGAGAATGGCTTTGTATTCTAAATATAGTAATAAGATTTATGGCATCTATCTTAAATATTTTGCGCCCGAAGATATACACGACTACTCAATAGACGAAGTGTTTATTGATGCAACTGACTATATCAAGGCAAGAAAGACAACGGCGCATAACTTAGTACGTACAGTAATTAAAGACGTTTTGAAAGAAACGGGAATTACCGCTACGGCAGGTATCGGAACGAACCTTTATCTTTGTAAGGTTGCAATGGATATAGTTGCAAAGCACGTAGAAGCAGACAAAGACGGTGTACGTATTGCCGAACTTGATGAAAAGACATATAGAGAAAAATTGTGGAATCATAGACCGTTGACGGACTTTTGGAGAGTTGGGCGTGGTTATACGGAAAAACTCGAAGCGCACGGTTTATACACAATGGGAGATATTGCAAGATGTTCTCTTGGGAAATCTACCGATTGGCACAATGAAGATTTGCTTTATAAGTTGTTTGGTATTAACGCAGAACTTTTAATAGACCACGCTTGGGGTTGGGAA
>JAFVWA010000098.1 GCA_017501885.1 Clostridia bacterium
AAAACGGTGAAATTTCAGAAAATTATAAGGAGGAAACAACAAAAGATTGAATAGAAGAAAAGCACTAAAACATAAAAGAAAAAAATCTTATAAACTTGCCGTTTTAATGTGGGTAATAGTATTTGCGTTTGTGTTCGTATTGATAGCGTATTTATTTGCATTAGGAGGCGCAAAAAGCTTACAAACTATTTTGACTCAAAGAAATTTTTGGTTAGCAAACGGCGTAGCAGACGGACTTTTAACTGTATTTTATTTAATGTTATATAGAATTGATGCGCAAAATTTAGCATTAAGAGAAAACGATTTAGAAGATACAGAGTGGCTAACAACAAAAAAATTAAAGAAATTAAAAGAATTTACTGTAACACCTTATAGTGGAGTAGATACTTGTAACGACGGAATAGTAATCGGCGCAGAGAAAAAAGGAAACAGTGTAGAAATAATAACAACAAAGCAATTGCACGCTTTAATTGTTGGTACAACTGGTAGTGGGAAAACTACAGGATTTGTTGACCAAAATATATCAGTATTGTCTAAAAGCAAAGGAAAACCTTGTATTGTTATATCCGATCCTAAAAAAGAATTGTACGAAAAACACGCAAAACAATTATTAAAAGAAGGTTATAAAATATCTGTTTTAGACTTAAGAGAGCCTTATTCTTCTGCAAGATGGAATCCAATGAACGTACTCATTAGACGTATAAGGTTAGTAAAGGAATTGCAAAATAACCTTGAAAACAAGGACGGTAAATATTACGGCGCAGGCGAAGTTTTTCTTTCTTATAGAGATGCAAGAACGAGGGTACAAGAATTAAAGGACGAAATCTTTGAAAACGCAATGGATTTAATATATACGTTATGTCCAATACAAAACCGTGAGCAACCGACGTGGGAACAAGGCGCAAGAAACTTAATATTAGGGCTTGTTCTTGCCTTTTGCGAAGATTGCATTAAAGGAATTATCGAAGAAAAACAATTGTTGCTATTCAATATTTATCACAATATAACCAAATATTGTTCGGAAGATACTACGGCATTAAGAGCATATTTGCTTGAAAATAGCGATGAATTTTCAAAAGTTAGGGGACTTGTCAATACCGTGCTAATTACAAGCGATAGAACACTTACTAGTTATTTAAGCGAAGTAAACAGCTATATGCAACAACTTTCAGATGACGGGATAATGTCACTAACGAGTGAAAATGACCTTGATATAGTAAATATGGACGAACAACCTAATGCAGTATTTATAATCGTACCAGACGAAAGGTTTACAAGGCATAGATTTGTAACGCTATTTATAACACAAACGTATAAAGAGCTTGTAGAAAAAGCCAACTTAAATTTGCGCAGAAAACAAACAGAATCAGCTATATTAAAGCGCAATACATATTTTGTGTTAGATGAGTTTGGTAATTTGCCTAAGTTTGAAAATATGGAAGGTATGGTTACGGTTGCACGTTCACGTGGTATTAGATTTTTGTTTGTATTACAAAGTTTTTCGCAATTAAACGTGAAGTATGGCAAAGACGTAGGTGATGTAATTAAAACAAACTGTAACGTAAAGATATTTATTGGTACGGACGATGCAGATACAAGAAAAGAGTTTTCGGAATTATGTGGACAAAAAAAGATAAAGAACTTTTCAGTTAATACAAATGCAGAAAACCCCGCAAGCGCATCAACGGGCGCAGGAAACCAACCGTTGATAACAGTAGGAATGCTTGAAAGATTAAACGGCGACGAAAAAGGTGATGCAATAGTATCTGTGAGAGGATATGAACCTATATGGACGAAGTTCACGCCGTCATACAAATTAGCAAACGTATATTTCAAAGAAGGTAAGGCAGACTTATCCAAGAGAGAAGCAATACTTTTTGAAAAGGAAAATTACGTTTTTGATATATATTCAGGCAAGGGAAAGAATGAAGAAGAAAATATTTTAGACGCTATTGAAGAAGCGGAACGAGAAGAAATGGTTCGAGAAAAGGACAAAGCAAGACAATTAGAAGAATTAGACGGACAATGGCAAAGTATAGTTGATGACATAAATCAACGGCTTAAAAAGTTCGTAGATTTCTTAAGTGGCAAGGACAGCCGTGCAGTGCTTATGGCAAAACTCGAAGATAAATCCACGCTATTATATGCGATTATGGAAAATTACCCTAAAACGACAGCGAATAAAATAATGGATATGGCAGATTATATTTCATCAAAACTGCCCTTGCTTGAAGACTTGCAAAACCAAGCAAGAAAATAAAACAGGAGGAATAAAATTGACAAAAACAAAAGGTAAGAAATTGTTGCTACTGAGTATTGCAATTATAACAGTATTGCTAATGCCGTTGCTTTTACGTTTTTCATCAGCAAATGCAGATACTTCGGTTTGTGAACACGAATACGTAACGCAAATAGTAGAATCTACTTGTCAAGAACAAGGGTATACTGTGTATTCTTGTGAAAAGTGTGGCGACAGTTATCAAGACAATTATACGGAAGAAAAAGGACATAATTATAAGGACGTTGTAGTAGAACCAACGTGTACGTATAAAGGGTATGTTACTCATTACTGCACGGATTGTGGCTACGAATATACGGATAATTATGTACAAGCATTAGGGCACGTTTTTGAAAGCACTATAGTAGAACCAACGTGTACGGAACAAGGTTATACGGCTAATACTTGTTTAGTTTGTAATTACTTTTTCGTAAATAATGTAGTAAGTGCTAATGGCCACGACTATGAGATTTCCATAAAGGATGCGAATTGTGTTGAGGGTGGTTATACAACTTATAAGTGTTTGGTGTGTGAACATACTTATCAAGACGATATTGTGGGAGCATACGGACATAATCACCAAGAAAGCATAGTAAGCCCAACGTGTGTTTCATACGGTTTTACCGTTCATTCGTGTAGTGACTGTGGTGATAAATATGTTACGGATTATATTAAGCCATTAGGACATGATTTTAGTGAAGTAATTATTGAAGCAACAGAAGATAATATTGGATATACAAAACATCAATGTAGTTTATGTGATTATAGTTACGTATCTGATTTTGTAGATAGTGGGGACAATGGTTATTTAGAAAAAGAAGATATTCCTACGATAGAACCAGAAGTACCTGTAATACCAGAAGAGCCTGAATTACACAATCACGCATACGTGTTTAATCATAGGTTTGATGAAATGACAAAAGAATTAGTTGTAAACTATGATTGCGTTTGTAATGAACCGTATAACGGTAATATTCAATTATTTATTACGGATAGTCAAGACAATACAATAGTGGAATTATTAAATGAAAATGGTAAATTAAATTTCACTAATATGCTAGACGATTATACTGTAATAGCGATTGACGACAATGGAGCAATGATAGGTTTGTTTGAAATAAAGAACAAAGCTGAAGAAATTGTAGTACCTAATGAAAAGGAAGAAGAAAAAGGTGATACTACTGAACCTGAAAAACCTGTAGACGATTATACTCCCACAAAGCCAGAAGAACAAGATAAGCAAACAGAAGAAAAAAGTGAAGAAAATAGCTTGCTTGTACCATTATTGATTGTGCTTGGTGCATTAGGTGTTTGTGGTGTGGTTACATATGTATTTATCAATAAAAACAAAAAAAATATAAACAGTAAAAAAGGAGAAATTAAATAATTATGATGAATTTATTAGCAGCAACGACGTTAAATGAAAATTTAGCAGGAATAGTAACAAAGTTAAACGAGCTTATGAACTCGTTCTGGATTTACATAGTACTAGCAATGGCGGCTGTCATTGTTATCTGGGGCGCTTATGTAGGAATTAAAATCGCAATAGCGCATAGAAACGAAGAAAAAATTAACTCAAGAGATATGGTTAAAAACTTAATTTTAGGTGTAGTAATTATGTTCGTAATCGCAATGGGCGCACCATTACTTATCAATGGTTTAACTGCTTGGGTTGGCATTCAAGTGCCTGAAACGGCATCAATTTTATTACCATAATTAAAGGAGGATAAGTTATGAAGAATCTTTTAGCAGCAACAACATTAAATGATAATCTTGCGCAAATAGTAACGAATCTTAACGTACTTATGG
>JAFVWA010000099.1 GCA_017501885.1 Clostridia bacterium
AAGCGATTTGAAGCAAATTTTTAAAATTTTCAAAAATTTTTTTTCAAGGGGTAGAAATACGGCTTTTCTTCATTTAAAATGAAGGATGACTAAAGCGAAGGGGAATATATGGTTAATTGGGACGAGATAAGAGATGAGTATATACTGACGGATGCCTCTTATCGGGATTTACAAATTAAATATAAAGTTCATCGCAACACAATAATGGCGCGGTCAAAAAAGGAAAAGTGGGTGGAAGCCAAAAAGAAGGTTTGTGACAGGCAAAGGACACTTTGTGACACTCAAAAGTCACTTGTGCCACAAACTGTGACTACTGCAGTCAAAAGGAAAGAATCCACCACGATGAAGTATTTTACACTCTGTGACAAGTTAATGGCGCGAATAACACGCTTTATTGACGAAGCTAATAAATTGACTGCGACAGACCTTAAGAGCCTTACAGGGGCAATTAAAGACTTACAGCAATGTCAAGGCATTAAGAGTGAAAGGGACATCCGAGAACAAGAAGCAAGGATTGCAAAGCTTATTAAGGACACAGAATCATCCGAACAGAAAGCGCAAGAGATTGTTGTTAAGATTGACAAAGAGCTTGAGGAGTTTGGCGAATAATGGCGGAGCTTTTAATATCGCCACCAAGCGAAAAGCAAAGATTGTTTCTTAAAGCAAAGGCAAAGCACGTGGCTTTTGGCGGTGCAAGGGGCGGCGGCAAGAGTTGGGCTGTAAGAACAAAGAGCAAACTATTGTCAATAACCTATCCCGGCATCAAATGCCTTATTGTAAGAAAGACTTACCAAGAACTAATCAATAACCACATCAATTTTTTAAGGGCAGAGTTAAAAGGGGTTGCCGCATACAATAAGACAGAAAAGGTTTTTACCTTCGTTAACGGCAGCACGATCAAGTTAGGCTATTGTGCATCTGACGGTGACCTTGACCAATATCAAGGCGCAGAATATGACATAGTATTCCTTGAAGAAGCCACAAACCTGCAAGAGATGTGGATAAAGAAGATTACCGCCTGTGTCCGTGGTGTTAACGGATTTCCCAAGCGCATTTATTATACAATGAACCCCGGCGGCGTATCCCACGCATATCTTAAGCGTTTATTTATCGACAGACAATACGAAGAAGGCGAAAACCCTGAAGACTATGTGTTCATTCAATCGCTTGTGACAGATAATAAGGTGTTGATGGAAACACAGCCTGATTATATCAAGCAGTTGGAAGCCCTTCCGCCAAAGCTACGCGAAGCTTGGCTGTACGGCAGATGGGATATCTTTAGTGGGCAATTCTTTGAAGACTTTCGGGCAACGCCAGATATTCAGTTATGCTCTGAAGCAGGGCTTACACCTGAACAAGCACTTGATCAACGAAAGTTCACGCACGTTATTAAGCCATTTGATATCAATAGTGGCGAAGCGCGTGGTTGGAATATTATGCGTTCCTACGACTTCGGATACAACAAGCCATTTTCTTTGGGCTATTGGGCAGTAGACTACGAAGGCACACTATACCGGATAATGGAGTGGTACGGCTGTACACAGACACCAGACGAAGGCGTTAAGTGGTCGCCCGATGAACAATTCAAGAAAATATCTGAATTTGAACGAAGCCATCCGTGGCTGAAAGACCGCAAGATTATAGACAGCGTAGCAGACCCTGCAATATGGGACTCAAGCCGTGGCGAGAGCATTGCAGACACCGCCGCCCGTTATGGCATTTATTTTAGCCCCGGCGATAACAACCGCATAGCGGGATGGATGCAGATGCATTATAGATTGCAGTTCGATAGCAACGGATATCCGCGAATGTATGTGTTTGACACTTGCAAGTCATTCATCCGCACAATACCTTTGTTGATGTACAGCGAAACGCATCCAGAAGACGTGGACACCAAGATGGAAGACCACATTGCCGATGAATGCAGATATATGTGTATGTCAAGACCGATTAAACCAATCATAGACATACCACGCAAACCTATCATATCAGACCCATTAAACCAATACACACGCGACCAATTACGAAAAGGATATATATAAGATATGGAAATCAAAAAAACAAATACAGACCCACAACAAGCCGTAAAGCCTATTGGTGAAGAACAGCTACAAACATTTACAAAGGTTCTGCGTAAGTATAAAGCAGGGCTTACAAACACAAAAAACCGCATTATATCAAACGAGAATTGGTGGAAGCTACGCAACACAAGAGAAGAAAGCAAAGACAGCACCATTGATGAAAGCCTTACGTTCAAGAGCGTGTCTTCTTGGCTTCACAACGTTGTCACATCCAAGCACGCGGATGCAATGGAAGCATATCCTGAACCAAACATATTGCCACGCGAAGCAGGGGATAAGGCAGAAGCAAAAATGCTGACAGACATTCTTCCTTGTATTCTTGAACAAAACCACTTTGAGTCCACCTATTCAGACAATATGTGGCAGAAAGGTAAGTACGGCACGTCGGTATATAAGGTGCTTTGGGATAAAAGCAAGCTTAACGGTCTTGGGGATATATCTATTGAGTGCGTTAACCTTTTAGACCTTTATTGGCAACCGGGCATCTCTGACATCCAAAAGAGCAGGTATTTCTTCCACACGGAATTGGTTGACAAGGACTTGCTCAAGACAAGGTATCCTGAACTTGAAGACAAACTTGACGGCAAAAGTTTTGTTTCGGCTGATTTCAATTACGATGACACAGTTGACACGTCAGATATGGCTGTTGTTATTGACGTTTATTACCGCAAGAACGGCATATTACACTATGTCAAGTACGTTGACGACAAAGTATTATTTGCAACTGAAAACGAAACCCAACCTATAACGAGCGAAAGCGGTGAAATGATTAAGCCACCAATGGCTGTAACAGGATTGTACGACCACGGATTATATCCTTACGTATTTGATGCGTTATTCCCTATTGAAGGCAGTCCTTGTGGGTATGGCTATATTGATATCACACGAAACCCACAGACCGAAATCGACCTTATGAAGACAGCGTTTGTGCAAAACACTATGGTTGGCGCAACGCCAAGATATTTTGCACAAGACAGCGCAGGTGTTAACGAAGATGAATTTTTAAACACAAGAAAGCCTATTGTACATTGCACAGGCGGTAGCCTTGACGATAATAGACTGCGCCCTATTGATTACAAACCAATTGACGGCTCATACTTAAACCTTTTGCGGACGACCATTGATGAGTTAAGGGAAACAAGTGGCAACACGGAAACGGCAACAGGCACAACAAGCGGTGGTGTTACGGCAGCATCAGCCATTGCGGCTTTACAAGAAGCATCAGGCAAAGGCAGTAGAGATAGCACGTTATCTGCGTATAGGGCATATGGCAAGGTTATCGAGATTTGTATCGAGCTTATAAGGCAGTTCTATGATATGCCGCGTAAGTTCCGTATTTTAGGGCAGTACGGCACAGAGCAGTACATCACATACACTAACGCGAACCTTCAACCAAAATCACAAGGTAGTGCATTTGGGCAAGATATGGGCTTTAAAAAGCCTGTATTTGACGTAAAAGTATCCGCACAGAAAAAGAATATATACACCAAGATTTCGCAGAATGAATTGGCAATGCAGTTCTTTAGTATGGGATTCTTTAACCCACAGAACACCGACCAAGCGTTAATGTGCCTTGATTTAATGGAATTTGAAGGCAAGGATGCATTAATGCTTAAGATATCCCAAAACGGCACAATGTTCCAAAAGTTAGCGCAATATATGCAAATGTCTTTAATGCTGGCGGCGGAAACGCATCCAGAGATGGTGGCAGGTATTTCCGGGGATATCCAACAGATGTTAGGCGGCGGCGCACCAATGCAAGGGGGTACAATGCCATCACTTGGTAACGAAGAAAACGCGGTTGTATCCAAAGCTCGTGAACAATCTGCAAAAGCATCACAACCAAATTAGGGGTAATAATGATAAAAGTTACATACAATTACGAAAAAAACGAACTAACAATTACAGGTCACGCATATAGCGGCAAAGCAGGACACGACCTTATATGCGCGGGTGTGTCGACGTTGTTTTACACGCTTGTAAAGAACGCACAGAAGTTAGAAGCCTTGAAATACGGCAAAATAAAGGAATTTAAGGCGGAAACGGGCGAAGGCAAATTATTGTTCAAATCCAAGAATAAGAACGTGTCGGCGGCGGTAAAAAACGTCTTTTGTAGCATCTGTGTAGGCTTTGAAATGCTTGCCGTAGAATACCCAAAAAATATTTTATATTTTCTTGAGTAAAGGGGTAGAAAAAATATTTTTCTTTTTTATATAATTGACTTGCCTCTGAAAGTTCTTCTCAATACATTTTTCATCTGTCCCTCTAAAAGGGCTTATCCTTGTGCCTAAAACAAGGGAACATCTGTCGAAAGGAAGTATTGCGGTTCGATTCCGCAACGACGGAGCAAAGGAGTCGTTCACCCACGAACAGATAAATTAGGAGTTTAATACTCAATGAAAGACATCAAATGGCTTTTAAATCTTCAGTTATTCGCAGAAGGCGGCGAAGGTGGCGAAGCAGCATCGGGCGATAATTCTGTTGACGCCGAACAGCAAGCTTTATTGGACTTGGGTGTGCCAAGAAGCAAGATAAGAAAGAAAGCGAAAGTTCAAGCACCTGTTCAAGCAGAACAAGCGCAAGAACAAGAACAGCCCGCAACTGTTGACACACCTACGGAAGAACAAGTTGACACACCTAAACGTATGACTTGGGATGAAATCAAAGCAGACCCAGAATACAACAAGGAAATCCAAGCAATAGTTCAAAATAGAGTCAAAGCGGCAAAACAATCTGAAGAAAAACTGCAACAGATTTTACCGACACTTGAATTGCTTGCGCGTAAGTACGGACAAGACCCTAACAACATTGACTTACAAGCCTTAAACAAGGCAGTAAACGATGATGATAAGTATTACGAAGACAAAGCCTTTGAGATGGGAATCCCCGTTGAAACGGCAAAAAAGCTTGACCAACAAGAACGCGAAGCAAAGCGACAAGAAATCCAAGCCCAAAGAACTGCTGAAGAACAACGAATAGCAGAGCATATCCAAAAATTAGAACAACAGGGCAACGAAC
>JAFVWA010000100.1 GCA_017501885.1 Clostridia bacterium
CCGATCACGCGCTGCGGCTGGCGCAGAAAGTAATAGCGCAGGATTTCTTCCCGCGTCTGCTCCGGCAAAACAGAGATCGCGTCGGCAAGGGCGGCGTTGCAGAGCAGGACGGTCTGACCGCAGACGGTAAATGGGTATTCAGGATAATTTGAACAACCATAAAACGATTTTTTTAATACAATATTGTTGCCACACTTAGGACATTTTCCTACAAGGGGTCCCGAGCGCTTAGTGGGAATTTGTACCCCTTATCGATACAAATTCCCCGTAGGCGCTAGGGACCTCTTTAGCTTCTTGGAAGCTGTCAGTAGTATATCTAATAATTTATCTCCATTCCCTTTAGTAACGTGTAACTTTCCAAATTTAAAAAAGCGACTCATAGAATTATTTCCTCCCGTTAAATAATAGATAACTATTAAAAATAGACAATACTTGCTCATAAGTAATGGTACTTAAATTGTTTACTTTGGCGTGTTTCATTGCTTGATGAAACTGATTTTTAGTAAACAGTTGACGATATTCTCGATTGACCCATTTTGAAACAAAGTACGTATATAGCTTCCAATATTTATCTGGAACATCTGTGGTATGGCGGGTAAGTTTTATTAAGACACTGTTTACTTTTGGTTTAGGATGAAAGCATTCCGCTGGCAGCTTAAGCAATTGCTGAATCGAGACTTGAGTGTGCAAGAGCAACCCTAGTGTTCGGTGAATATCCAAGGTACGCTTGTAGAATCCTTCTTCAACAATCAGATAGATGTCAGACGCACGGCTTTCAAAAACCACTTTTTTAATAATTTGTGTGCTTAAATGGTAAGGAATATTCCCAACAATTTTATACCTCTGTTTGTTAGGGAATTGAAACTGTAGAATATCTTGGTGAATTAAAGTGACACGAGTATTCAGTTTTAATTTTTCTGACGATAAGTTGAATAGATGACTGTCTAATTCAATAGACGTTACCTGTTTACTTATTTTAGCCAGTTTCGTCGTTAAATGCCCTTTACCTGTTCCAATTTCGTAAACGGTATCGGTTTCTTTTAAATTCAATTGTTTTATTATTTGGTTGAGTACTTTTTCACTCGTTAAAAAGTTTTGAGAATATTTTATATTTTTGTTCATGTAATCTCTCCTGAAGTGATTACATCTATAAACAAATACAGAAGTTAAACGATTTGTTTGTAATTTTAGTTATCTGTTTAAAAAGTCATAAGATTAGTCACTGGTAGGAATTAATCTAACGTATTTATTTATCTGCGTAATCACTGTTTTTAGTCTGTTTCAAAACAGTAGATGTTTTATCTACATTACGCATTTGGAATACCAACATGACGAATCCCTCCTTCTTAATTACAAATTTTTAGCATCTAATTTAACTTCAATTCCTATTATACAAAATTTTAAGATCTACTTTTTCAATTTCAAATTGCTTATCAGAAATTGTCTTTTCGTAAGCGATAAAATCTTGCGCATATTGTTGCTCATTAAAAATAGCCACCACTTCGTCATTTTCTAAAACTCGCAAAATGAAACTTAATTCTAAACGCTTTTGTTTGGGGGATTTGATACCATTTGATTTTTCCTGATACCTATTATCCTTATCCTATGGGCTTGCCGAACTTTTGCTATCATTTGGCTATCAAGAAAATGGCTATCAACGGTAAAATTAGATTGGTTTCTCTGGTGGTTTACAACTACATTTTACCACGAAAGGCAGGGAAATGCAATAACCATCCTTGCTGTGGCGTATCAAGGAATCTTACTGAACATATGGCGCACCTTGTCCAAACGGCTGTTTGGACGGCGGGGCTGGATGACCGGCTGACCGACAGCG
>JAFVWA010000101.1 GCA_017501885.1 Clostridia bacterium
GGATTAGGGTTTTGGGTTATGGTGATCCATCGGGGATTCGAACCCCGGACACCGTGATTAAAAGTCACGTGCTCTACCACCTGAGCTAATGGGGCAATTATCAATTGCAAATTTGGCAGGGGTAGCAGGATTTGAACCTACGAATGACGGAATCAAAATCCGTTGCCTTACCGCTTGGCAACACCCCTATAATAAGTATTAAATTGTATGGGGCGGGTGATGGGAATCGAACCCACGACCTCAAGGACCACAATCTTGCGCTCTAACCAACTGAGCTACATCCGCCATTTTGGTGCGCCTGAAGGGATTCGAACCCCTGACCCTCGGCTTAGAAGGCCGATGCTCTATCCAACTGAGCTACAGACACACGATTTACGTTTGTCAGTTTGGAGCGGGTGATGGGAATCGGACCCACGCTGCCAGCTTGGAAGGCTGGAATTCTACCATTGAATTACACCCGCATGTCAATTCCTTAGACAACGCTTATAAATTCTAACAAAATAAAAAAATATTGTCAACTGTTTGTAAAACTTTTTTTAAAATTTTATCCAAATAAATAAACAAAAGAAAAATTACGCTAAAATTCGCCAATTAAAAAATTTAAAAAATCTTTGACAGGTAAATATATATATTGTATAATAAAAAAGGTAAACCTTTAAGAGAGGTCGTATATGTATAAAGAATTATATAAGAAGTGGACGGAGAGCGATAAACTTTCCGAAATGGAAAAGAAAGAACTTCTTTCTATTGAAGACGAAAAAGAGATAGAACTTCGCTTTGGCAAAGACTTAGAATTTGGCACGGCGGGTATGCGTGGAATAATAGGTTTGGGAACGAACATGCTTAACGTTCACGTAGTAAAAAAGGCAACGCAAGGCTTAGCAGAATATATAAAAACACTTGGTAAAAAGGCTATCAAAAAGGGCGTAGTAATATCTTACGACACCAGAAGAAAGTCTTACGAATTTGCATATAGCGCAGCCGTAGTATTAGCATCTAACGGAATAACTGCGTATATGTTTAACGACGTGCATCCCGTTCCAATGCTTTCTTTCGCGGTAAGAGAACTTGGCACGGTAGCAGGCATCATGATAACCGCAAGCCACAACCCCAAAGAATACAACGGCTATAAACTTTATGGGGAAGACGGCGCTCAAATGTCTCCACAAGCAACCGCTGAAATCGTTAAGTTTATCGACGGTATTGGCGACGCGCTTTCCGATAAGATTTTATTTGACGAAAGACTTGATTGCAAAATCAAGTTAGTTGGCAAAAAACTCGATAAAAAATACTACAAAACATTAAAGAAACTTTGCCTTTCCCCCGTGGAACTTAAAAAAGCAGGCAAGAATCTTAAAATAGTATATACCCCTGTTCATGGAAGTGGATACGTTCCCGTAACTACCATTTTAGGAAAAATAGGCATTAAACCAATAGTTGTTCCCGAACAGGTAAACAAGGACACGGAATTTTCAACTGTTTCCGTTCCTAACCCTGAGAACAAGGAAACTTTGACCTTGGCAATCAAGCAAGCAGACTTTAAGCAAGCGGACGTTGTTTTTGGAACTGATCCCGACTGCGATAGACTTGGCGTTGCAATCAGAAACGAAAAGGGCGAATTCCTTGCGCTTTCGGGCAACCAAACGGGCGCGCTTTTACTTGATTATATCCTAATGCGCTTAAAAGATACGGGCAAACTCAATGGTAAGGGCTTTGTCGTTAAGAGTTTTGTTACCACAAGTTTAGCAAAACTTATTGCCGATGATTACGGTGTAGAACTTATGGAAGTTCCCGTAGGCTTTAAGTTTATAGGCGAAAAGATTAAGCAACTTGACGATACGGGAAAGCGCAAGTATATCTTTGGTTTTGAAGAAAGTTGTGGATATTTACGTGGAACGCACGCAAGGGATAAAGACGCGGTAGTTGCAAGCATGCTCTTTGCAGAAATGGTTTGCTACTATACATATCACGGCATAAGCGTTTACGGCAAACTTCAAGAAATTTACGCTAAATACGGCTACGTGTTCGATACTAACGTAAGCACTCAATATCAAGGCATAAACGCAATGAAAGATATGAACGCGGTCGTTGATAAAATGAAAACTCTTTTAATCGAGAGCATAGGCGGAATAAAAGTAGTTGCAACAAGGGATTACTCTTCGGCAAAGCGTAAACTTGCTGACGGAACAGAGCAAGATATGGCTGTGGAAAAGGTAAACGCAGTTTACTACGAACTTGAAAACGGTGGGTTTATCTGCATACGTCCAAGTGGCACAGAGCCAAAACTTAAAGTTTACTACTCACTCCCAGCAGAGAACGAGCAAACGGCTAAAGAGTTGTTTGAAAGAGTTAAACAAGATTTTGAAAAATACGTGAAATAATAAAATTAAAGCATTGGCAATAGTCAATGCTTTAACAATGTAAATTGACTTTGGAGAAAGAAATGCTTGATAACGCATGCCAATCGGCTAAAAAACAAAAGACCTTAATATTTTTATGTTGGCTCATCTATACTATGTCGTATATAGGTAGATACAGTTACAAGTCTAACATTGTCAACTTTTCGGTAAGCGACAGCGCTGTTACAGGGCTGGTTATGTCCTTTTTCTACGGCGCATACGGTGTGGGGCAAATAATAAACGGATTATTTTGTTCAAAGTATAACAAAAGAATAATTCTTCCCGCTGTTTGCGTGGTGTCTGCATTATGTAACCTTGCGGTAGGAATAGGCGCACAGTTTGTATACATAAAGTATTTATGGCTTATAAACGGAATATGTTTGTCTGTTTTATGGTCTTCGCTAATTTTAACTTTAAGTGAGAACTTAGACGAAAAATATCTTAAAACGGCAATCTTTTTAATGAGCACCACCGTTCCCGTAGGCACATTCGTAGTTTATGGTGTAAGCGCGCTATTTTCCACGTTTACTACTTATCATGCAACGTTCTTGTTTGCAACGGTGGGAATGTTTGCAGTCGCAATTGTTTGGTTTGCTCTTTATCAAAGAAATTTATCAGACGTTAAAATTACCGTTCAAAAGGAAATTGTTAAAGACGGTCAAAAACAAAAGGTTAAACTTTCAACCGCAACCATTATAACAGTTGTGATTATAGGCGTATTTGCAGTAGTTTGCAACCTTATTAAAGACGGTGTTCAAACGTGGACGCCAAGCGTTTTGAAAGAACAGTTTATGCTTGGCGACAGTTTGTCAACCGCACTCACGTTGTTGCTTCCCGTTGTGGGAGTGTTCGGCTCTATGCTTGCAATTGCGCTTCATAAAAAGATAGGCAATTATATATTAGTTTTAGGAATTTTATTTGCCTTGTCGGGTGGCTTTTTAGCAGGTGTTATGTCAACGCTTACCGTGTCGTATATCCCTGCAATTATGTTCTTGGCATTCTCAACGTTAGCGGCTCAAGCAACTAATAACGTTATAACTAGCATAGTTCCCTTGCAAATGAGAACGCAGATAAACTCTGGGTTATTAGCAGGGATTTTAAACGGCTGTTGCTACGTTGGAAGCACCATAAGTGGATACGGTTTAGGCGCGATTGCATCGGGCTATGGTTGGAATAGCGTATTCGTTCTGCTTGCAATTCTTTGCGGTGTTGCAGTTGTTGTGTCAGTAATCACTATGTTAATTTCATTTTTGAAATCTAAAAAAGGGGAATAACGTTGAATAAAAGGTTAAAAGAAACAAAACAAAAGGCGGATAATCTCGTTTATCAAAGCTTACCTAAATGCGATAAAGACGGTAGAGTAGTGATAAATATGATGGTAAAGGATGACAGCGATTTTCTTTCCGTTTTTTCAGAAAATCAAACCCCCGTCATTAGTTCGTCGGTCGCAGAGTTTATAGAAAACTCAGCACACGCCCTTCCGCCAAAGAGCAGTATGACGTTAAGGATAAAAAGCGACTGCGTTGATAAAGAGGAAAGAGAGATTTATCCAAAGGCAATAAAGGAATACTATTCAGAAAAATACGTTGCCAACGAAAAGGAACTCGTTCGGTATAAAGTAACGGCTTTAATTTTGGCGATATTAGGCGTTCTAATTCTTGCCGTAGCAATTTTTATTTCCGAAAAGTTTGGTGCACCCCTTTGGAGTGAAGTAATAGACATAGTGGCGTGGGTTTTGCTTTGGGAAGCGGTAGACATAATGGCATTTAGAAGCCGTAATCAAAGGCTTTTAAGATGGCGATACCTTGCCTTTATCGACATGAAAGTGGAATTTTATAATATAAAGAATAAATAGTTTTTAATAACAAGCCCGTGGCAATTTCGCCACGGGCTTGTTATTAAAAACTAGATATTGAAAAGTTTTTTAACATATGTTAAAATAAAAGAAAAGGGGGGTGCTTGGATGAAGGGCAAACTAAATAAAATGTTTTTAATGTCATTAGTGCTAGCATTGTTTGTTGTTTGTCTGCTTTTTTCTTGCAAGCAAGAAAATGAAAACATCGTTTGCGAACACCGATGGGTAGAAAAAACCACGGTGCAATCCACCTGCCTTCAAGAAGGAAGCATAACCTACGTGTGTTCTCTTTGTAATGAGGAAAAAACTGAAACCACCGAAATGCAAGACCACGATTACCAAAACGGGCAATGCATTATTTGTCAGCAGTTAAAACCTAGCGAAAATCTTATGTACCATACGCGCTATGGCATGGAAGGTTTGGTTGTTACTTCACTTGGCGGATGCACTGATTTAGATATAGTTATTCCTTCTTTCCATCAACAATTACCAGTTGTTGCGATTGATTGGGGAGCATTTGACAGGAGTGATATTACCAGCGTGGTTATACCCGATACGGTGAAGGAAATTGGAGGAAGGGCATTTGAATTTTGCACGTCGTTACAAAGCGTAACAATGGGTGAGGGTGTGCAAGAGATAGGGAGCTATTGCTTTTATGGTTGCACTTCGTTAAAAAGCATTAATTTAACTAGTGGGTTAAAAAAGATTGGAGAGAATGCTTTCAGCGATTGCACTTCACTAAAAAATTTAACTATGAGTTGTAGTGCTGAATTTGGCAGAATGGCATTTAGGAATTGTGTGTCGTTAGAAAAAGTTAATTTTGTAGGTAGCTTGCATGCGCTAATGGAGAATGACTTTGGTGATTTTTCAGCTGAGGCATGCCCCATGTTCTATGCTAGAGATATCTACCTTAACGGCAACTTGGTTACAGAAGTCGTTGTTCCAGAAAGCATAACGGAAATTAAAAATCAAGCATTTTCTTTTTGTATGTCTATAACCAAAGTATTGCTTCATGATGATATATCTAGGTTTAGAACGGCATTTGTAAATTGTCCGTTAGAGTACGAAGAATATCAAGGAGTTAAATATATAGGTAGCGAGAATAATAAGTATATATATGCTTTAGGCGTAATAGATAGTGGTTTGGTAACATATAATATTCACCCTGATTGTGTTTTTGTTGGAGTTAGTGCGTTTAGGAATTGTCCAAATCTTGAGAGTATTCTAATTCCTCCAAAAGTAAAAAGTATAGGACAGTCTGCTTTTTATGACTGTGCTAACCTGTCTTCTGTTGAATTTGCTGCTGACACTCAGTTAGACACTCTCGCGTGGGGTGTGTTTTATTCGTGCACGGCATTAAGAGAGATAGTTATTCCCGGCTCTGTTGTGGATTTTGGAGACAAAATTTTTTATAATTGCTCTAGTGATTTGCAAGTTTGGTTTGACGGTATGTTAGAACAACTTAGGGTTCGGGCAAATGGCGTAGACTTTGGTGGTATAACTGAGATTATGTGTGTAGACAGAGTATTTTTTATAAATGGGATTGCTTGAGAAGAATTGTCAAAAAAATGCCTTGCGGAAATTCCGCAAGGCATTTAGCATTTTAAATTTGATTAGAAAGAAATTCTTTCTTCAATATAAGATTTTAAGTCAGCGATAGGAATTCTAACTTGTTGCATAGAATCTCTTTCTCTTACCGTTACGCAGTTATCAGTTTCACTATCAAAGTCGTAAGTGATGCAGAAAGGAGTTCCTACTTCGTCTTGACGGCGATAACGCTTACCAATAGAGCCTGCTTCATCGTAATCAACAGGGAAGTATTTAGCAAGTTCGGTGTAAATTTTGTCAGCGCCTTCAGAAAGTTTTTTAGAAAGTGGCAATACTGCTGCCTTAAATGGAGCAAGTGCAGGGTGTAAACGCATAACTACACGTGTATCGTTTTTCTCAGCATCAACAACTTCCTCGTCGTAAGCATTGCAAAGGAATGCAAGCACGCTTCTTTCTACACCAAGACTTGGTTCAACAACGTAAGGAACGTATCTTTCGTTAGTTTCTTGGTCAAAGTAGGTTAAGTCTTTGCCAGAAACGTTTTGGTGTTGAGTTAAGTCGTAATCAGTTCTGTCGGCAATTCCCCAAAGTTCGCCCCAACCGAATGGGAACAAGAACTCAAAGTCGGTGGTAGCCTTAGAGTAGAAGCAAAGTTCTTCTGGGCTATGGTCACGAAGTCTCAATCTTTCTTCCTTAATGCCAAGAGAAAGCAACCAATCACGGCAGAAGGCTCTCCAATAAGTAAACCATTCTAAGTCAGTTCCGGGTTTGCAGAAGAATTCAAGTTCCATTTGTTCGAACTCACGAACGCGGAAAATAAAGTTACCGGGGGTGATTTCGTTACGGAAAGATTTACCTATTTGACCGATACCGAAAGGCATTTTTTTACGGGTAGTTCTTTGAACGTTAACAAAGTTAGTAAAAATACCTTGCGCCGTTTCGGGACGGAGATAAATGGTATTTTTAGCGTCTTCTGTAACACCTTGGAAAGTTTTGAACATAAGGTTGAACTGACGAATGTCGGTAAAGTTATGTTTTTTACAAGTTGGGCAAGGAATATTGTGTTCTTCAACAAACGCCTTCATTTCTTCGTGAGTGAAAGCATCGATAGGCTTTTCTAAAGTATAGCCTGTTTCTGCGCACCAATCTTCGATAAGTTTGTCTGCTCTAAAACGTTCGTGACATTCTCTACAGTCCATAAGTGGGTCAGAGAAACCTGCTAAGTGACCAGAAGCCACCCAAGTTTGTGGGTTCATAAGTATAGCGGCGTCAAGACCAACGTTGTATTTGTTTTCTTGAACGAACTTTTTCCACCACGCTTTTTTAACGTTGTTTTTAAGTTCTACACCAAGTGGGCCGTAGTCCCAAGTGTTAGCAAGTCCACCGTAGATTTCACTACCGGGGAATATAAAGCCTCTGCTTTTGCAAAGGTTAACAACCTTTTCCATAGTTGCCTTAGAAGTATTTTGTTCCATTTAGCACCTTCTGTAAATTTTTTAACAAAAACATTCTACAACATAACGCTTTTTTAGTCAAGTAAAGTAAAATGTATAAAACATTTAAATTTTGCTTTTTTATTTTTAAAAAGTGTGATACAATGGTTTAGTAAAAAATATTCGACAGGTAAATTATGGTTGAAGCGACGAATTTTATTGAACAAATTATTAACGAAGAATTAGAAAGCGGAAAGGTATCTGCCGTTCAAACGCGTTTTCCCCCCGAGCCAAACGGCTATCTACATATCGGGCACGCAAAATCTTTGTGCATAAACTTTGGCATTAAAGAAAAGTATAACGGCAAGTGCAACTTATTTTTTGACGATACTAACCCAAGTAAAGAAAAAACCGAGTTTGTAGACGCTATTAAAGAAGATATCAAATGGCTCGGCTTTACGTGGGATAAAGAGACATACGCTTCCGACTACTTTGAAAAAATTTACGACTTTGCAGTAGAACTTATCAAAAAGGGCAAAGCGTTCGTTTGCGATATGACGGCGGAAGAAATTTCAGCTAACCGCGGAAATTTCAAAGAACCAGGAAAGGAAAGCCCATCGAGAAATCGTTCGGTTGAAGAAAACCTTCAACTTTTTGCCGATATGCGCGCAGGCAAGTTTGCAGACGGCGAAAAGTGTTTGAGAGCAAAAATCGATATGGCTTCGCCTAATATTAACATGCGTGATCCCGTTATTTATAGAATACTTCGCCAAACTCACCACAGAACAGGGGACAAGTGGTGTATCTATCCTATGTATGACTACGCGCACCCTATCTGCGACTATATGCAAGGCGTAACCCATTCTATATGCACTTTAGAGTTTGAAGACCACCGTCCACTTTACGACTGGGTAGGTATAGAACTCGGCTTTGCGCCAAAGCCACGTCAAATAGAGTTTGCTCGTCTTAACGTAACCAACCTTGTAATGAGTAAGCGTTATCTTAAAAAACTCGTTGAAGAAGGCTCGGTAGACGGCTGGGACGATCCAAGAATGCCTACGTTAACAGGTTTAAGAAATCGTGGTATTCCTGCTGAAGCATTAAAAGACTTCTGTCAAAGAATAGGCGTTGTTAAAGCAAATTCCGAAGTTCAAATCAGTTACTTAGAAGCGTGTGTTAGAGAATACTTAAACGCGCATGCAGAACGTGCAATGGGCGTGTTGAAACCCTTAAAACTTACCATAACCAACTATCCCGACGGACAAAGTGAAATGGTTGATTTTGACGTTAACCCTAACGAAGAAATTAAGCGCACGAGAAAGATTAAATTTTCTAAGCATTTATATATTGATTCGGACGATTTTTCACTCGCTCCACCACCCAAGTATTTTAGACTTAAAAAGGACGGCTACGTAAGACTTAAGAGCGCGTATATTATCAAGTGCGACGACGTAGTGTTTAACCAAGATGGCTCTGTTAAAGAAGTGCTTTGTTCTTACGTTCCAGAAAGCAAGAGTGGAAACGATACTTCGGGCATTAAAACAAAGGGCGTTATCCAATGGGTAGAACAAGATTCTTGCATAGACGCAGAAATTCGTCAATACGGATATCTCCTTAAAGACGAAGAATACGCAGGTCAAGATTTTAGCGAAAGAATGAACACCGAAAGCGTTAAGATTTTTAACGGCAAGGTTGAACCTTACGTGTTTGAAAACGGCGATATTTCTTATCAACTTATGCGCACGGGATACTTTAAGTTGCTCGATGTAAAGGGTAAAAAAGTAGTTTCTGAAATCGTTTCGCTTAAAGATAACTTTAATAAATAATAGTTAATAAAGCAATAAAAACCGCACCAAAAGGTGCGGTTTTTTAATTTTATCAATTTTTAGTTTTTGCGTTTTCTAAATTTGCTAATGAGAATTATTAACCCGATAATCATTAGCGTTGGGAAAGCGGTTGCAAAAAGCAAGCCTACTTTTAAGTTTCCACCTACCGAGTCGGCAATTCCGCCTACCATAGCAGGGCTTACCGTTGCGCCTAAATCTCCCGCCAAAGCGAGAAAAGCAAACATTGCCGTTCCGCCTTTTGGACACTTTTGCGAAGAAATGCTTATCGTTCCCGGCCACATAATACCTACCGCCATTCCGCAAAGGGCGCAACCTATCAGTCCAAGAATGGATATTGACGATAACGACGCTAATAAATAGCAAGCGACACACAATGCGCCACAACCGAGCATAACTTTGGTTAGGTCGAGTCTTTGGCTAAACTTTCCGTAAAGCACACGGGTTAACCCCATAAACACAGCAAACATGCAAGGTCCTGCTAAATCGCCGATAAACTTAGAAACACCGAGAGCCGATTCAGCAAAAGCAGATGCCCATTGCGACATGGTCGCTTCTGACGCGCCTGCGCACACCATAAGTATTATCATGAGCCAAAACAACGGAAGCCTTAACAGTTGACCAATGCTCATTCCTTTTCCGTCGTCTACTAATCGTTCTATCGGACAGTTTATGAAGTTAAAGGTGTTAACGAGTGGAACTAACGCCCAAATTAGCGTTAGAATTTTCCAACAAGACGTGCCGAATATGGCAAAGAATGCGGTAGAGCCTAAGATTACGCCAACAGCACCCCAACAGTAGAATGAGTGTAAAAGGCTCATAACCCCCGCTTTATTTTCAAACGGACAAGCCTCAACGATAGGGCTAAGCAGAACTTCAATAAGACCGCTTCCAATAGCGTAAAGCACAACTGATATAATAATTCCAACAAATGGGTTAGGCATAATATCAGGTAAGAATGCCATGAGAATAAGTCCACCTGCGGAAACTACTTGCGAAGCAACTACGCACGTTCTGTATCCTATAATATCAGCAAATTTAGTTGCCACCAAGTCAACGAGCAGTTGGGTTAAATAAAACACCATAGGCACGAGCGCAATCATTTCGAGAGAAATTCCGTAAGTGCCTTTGAAAGTCAAAAACAAAAGTGGCGTAAAGTTTGCAGATATCGATTGGGTTATAAAGCCGAGATAACAAGCAATCAGCGTTTTTTTGTAATTTTTGGTGTTAGTCATAACGAGTGAGTATTATATAAGCTAAACGATAACAAGTTCTGCGCCAAGCACGGCAAGGCAAGCGAGAATTGCAACGGTAACTAACGAGCGCTTGCAAAAAGATGCGGTAAGCGCCACCGCCGTTCCAATGATAGCCGAAACTAAGTGTCCCGAAGAATAAAGGATAAACGGGAAAGTCATTGCCGATAAAACGGCGTAGGGTAGATAGTATAAAAGGCTGTTTATAAATTGGTTTTTAATTTTCTTTCTAAAAACGAGCATGGGCAAAAGCCTTATAAGGTAGGTGATAATCGCCATGGTCAACACGAGCAAAACCATGCAGAGTTCTTTACTCATCTAACGCCTCCTTTTGCTTAACGGGGAAGAAAATCGCACCGATAACGGAAGCAACGAGTGCGCATATAATATATGCAATGCCTTCTGCAACACCGTTTAAGAAAGGTATAAAGTAGAACGCGCAAGAAAGCGCAACGCTAATAGCAATTACCACAAACACGCGTTTGTCTTGTATGCCTGCAGGGATTATGATTGCAATAAACATAGCGTATAGCGCTATGGTTAAAGACTCGGTTATAATGTCGGGAAGAATATCCCCCGCATAAGCGCCACAAAGCGTGCCGAGCGTCCACCCGATAAAAGGGGTTAGGATAAGACCGAACATGTATTTTCTGTTTACGGGCGACTTATTAGAAACGGCTACCGCAAAAATCTCGTCGGTAATTCCAAAAGAACATAAAAGTCTGTCAAGTAAAGTCCATTTGGAGTCTAACTTTTGCGCAAGCGTTATGCTCATTAAAAAGTAACGCGCGTTGATTACGAGTTGAGTTAAAATTATCTGTAAAAAGGTGCCAAAGCCAACTAAAACGGAAGCCTCGATAATAACTTTTGCACCTGCGAATTGACCTGCGGAAGTAAGATTTGTCGCGCTCATAAGCACGGCAATAAGGGCAGGAAGCCCTTGCCCAACAACTGAAACACCAAAGGCAAAAGACACGGCAAAATACCCAAAGCAAATGGGCAAACCGTCTTTGATTCCTTTTTTGTAAGTAAGCGCGTTAGTCATAAATCACCTTTTAACAAGGCTATTTTATCACTAAGTAAAAAAATTCACAAGCAAATGTGCACACATAAAACAAAAACCGCCTTGTGGGCGGTTTTTTGTATATGGAAAACAATCTAAAATACGTCGCGGATGGCTAAAACGTTGCCGTTTTGCGCGTCAATTAATAGTGCCTTTATGCTTCCGTTATCACTTGCTATGCCTATATACCAATAGGCTTTGCTTTCTTTCACAAGCACTCTTGCGTAGATTTCAGCCGTAAACACTCCGTCTGAATTGCGATAGTTTTCTAAAAGTTTGGCTTGATTTTTTTCTAATGCTTTTAACGCGCCCTTATAGTCAAGCACGTCTTTTGGAAGGGTTGATTTAAGCGTTAAATTTTCCTTTTGGTCGTAAGTGCCAATGCTGACGGTAAACTCTTTTAAGTTAAAACCGTCTATCTGCATTTCGCAAGTAAGCGCGTGGCGGTTTGGGGATAGCGAAAAAGCCTTTTCAAAAGTCTTTCCGTCATGTTCAAAAACTATTACGTAAGTTGCTTGGTCGGTTTGTTTGCCTATAAGCCTAAACTTTAACGAATATTCCTTATTGCCAATTTTCCCATCGGCAAGATAGGGGTTTTCGGTATATCCGTATTCAGCGTGAAGGGTATAGTTTTGGCTTTGTCCTTCAAAGACGTCAGAGCGAAGCTGACTGACGTATAAACTAAGTCCTAGTTCTTCCTGATTACAATTGCACCCCGAAAAAATTACGACGGAAATTAAAAGGGCAGAGAGTATCAATAAAATTCTTTTCATAAAAAACTCCTATACGATAAATTATTAAAGATACAAAGCAAAAATGCCTAAAAAAAGAAAATACTTAAACAGTTGATTTTTGCGGTAAAGTTTGGTAAAATAAGAAAAGGTAAATAAAAGGAGTAATTCTTTTGAAAAATTTAGTCTTAAAAACGGTTGCCATAACTCTTGCTTGCGTTATAGGTTTAACCGCACTTTTATTTGGAATATTCGCCCTTTTTATACCAAAACCGCTTGCGAACACGTTTGACAAGCTCGGTTGGTATTCTTGGAGCATGCACTACTACGAAAAACAGTTTGAAAAAACCGAAGAAGTGGAAGACTTATATACCCTTTGCTTAAAGGTCGATGAAAAGACGGACAGCGTTCGCGCTGAAAAATATCTCGGTATTTTAGTTAAAAAGGACGGGTTCCGTAATTTTTGTTTAGGGAAAGACGGTAAAAACACTTCTATAACAACCGAAGAATATTTAGAAGCAAAGTATGTAAACGCAGTATACCGCAATAGCGGAATAGACAAGGCGTTAGAGCAAGCCAAAATTTGCGTAACCCACCAAGGAACTAACGGCTACACCGTTTATAATCCATACTATATGTTAATTACCGACAGTTCTTTTGAATGGGTTGACCAAGATCAAACCAAACTTGACGAGTTGAGACAAGTTTACCAAGCAATAGATTTTTTGATTTGGGGGGAATACGAGATAGAACCTGGCGTTTTTGAATGGACGTCTTCTATCAAACAAGACGATATGCCAAACGCCACGAGAGATTTAGGCATATTACTCGAAATGGGAGTATAAAGTAAAAACTAAGCAACCGCGCAAAAAAGCGCGGTTGCAATTATTTATAATATGAATAGACAAAACACACAAAACAACTTAAACGGCGGACTTGCCTTTTTAATTATGATAGCGCTTTTTATGCTCATATCCTTTATAGGGCAAAGTATATTAAATTCCGCGTCCGTTACGGGCGGAAAGCTTTTTTATGCAATAAGCGCAACCTTTTCTCTTATAGCAATGGCAATAGTCATCGTTTACGCTAAAAAAACTTCCAAAAATAGTCTAATCGAAGTAGTATCGTTTAATAAGACAAAATCTGTATACTTCGTGTTTGCGATTATTTTGTCGATAGGTATGTTTTTAGGCTTAGGCTTTCTAAACACCGTCGTTGCAAACCTTTTTACCAAGTGGGGATTAAACGTTCCGTCAAGCGGTTTAACCGTAGAAAACGGCTGGGATTTATTACTTTTTGGCATTTTACTTGCCTTGCTACCCGCCGTATTAGAAGAAAGTTTTTTCCGTGGCGTAATGCTAAAAAGCGAAAAGAGTTTAGGAATAGTTATCTCGGTAAGCGTTTGCTTTGCTCTTTATCATGGTAGTGTTGCAACCCTTTGCTATCAGTTTATTTACGGTTTAGCGCTTACCTATCTTGCGGTAAAATCGCAAAGCACCGCGCCGTCCATGTTGGCGCATTTTATAAACAACTTTGCCGTTTTGCTTTTCACTCTTTTAAGAGTTCAAATAAACCTTTTTAACGGCGTGATAATTGCCGTTGGACTTCTTCTTTTGGCGCTCTTTTGGGTAGGGATAATTTTATATCAAAAAGAAAAACCAAAAGCGGACAAAAACGCAGTTAAAGAATTTTGGCTTCCGTCGGGCGTTTTGGGCGCAGGGCTTATGGTGCTACTGATAGTGCTAAACCTTTTTGCATAGGAGAAATATGATTAAAGTAAATATCGTTGCCGTAGGCAAAGTTAAGGAAAAGTATTTTTCAGAAGCGATTGAAGAATATTCCAAAAGGCTGTCGCGCTTTTGTGATTTTAGCATAATCGAAGTAGCCGAAGAAAACTATTCAAAGGTGGACGATGCCATCATTCAAAAAATAAAAGAAAAAGAGCAAGAACGCATTATTTCGCACTTAAAAGGCTACGTTTTTGCTACGGCGATAGAAGGCAAGAAGTATTCGTCGGTAAACTTTTCCAAAAAGATAGATAAAGTTTGTGCGTCGGGACAAGGGGTTATCACTTTTGTTATCGGTGGCTCTTACGGGCTTTCGGACGTAGTGAAAGCAAGAGCGGACGAACTTATATCTTTTTCGGACATGACTTTCCCACACACCTTTTTTAGGGCAATGCTTACCGAACAAGTTTACCGTGCGTTCTGTATTCTAAACAACGTCAGTTATCATAAGTAGGTGAATTATGGACGAAAAATTTATGCAAGTGGCAATTATCCAAGCCAAAAAAGCCTATAAAAAGGACGAAGTTCCAATCGGAGCTTGTATCGTCAAAGACGGCAAAGTGATAGCAAAGGCGCACAACAAAACCGAAAAGACGCAAATTGCAACCCACCACGCGGAAATTATAGCAATAAACAAAGCTTGCAAAAAACTTAAAAGTTGGCGACTTGACGGCTGTGAAATTTACGTTACGGCAGAGCCTTGCGCAATGTGCGCGGGCGCTATCGCAAACGCGAGAATAGAGAAGGTTTACTTTGGCGCATACGAGAGTAAAAGCGGTTGTGCGGAGAGCCTTTATCCCGTTCTAAAAACCAACGGACTCAACCATTCTACCGAGCACGTTGGGGGGATAGAACAAGAAGTTTGCTCAATACTATTAAAAAATTATTTTAAAGGCAAGAGAAATCGCAAAAACTCTTGACTATTCCCGTTATTAGTTATACAATATAGACAAATAAATGTACATAAAGTTACATTAGGAGAAAAGCATTATGATTACACACGGAAACACTATTGAGATACTCGCAGGCAACTCCAACCGTCCTTTAGCGGAAGCTGTTGCAGCACAGTTAAAACTTCCCGTTTCGGAAGCTGAAGTAGGCAAATTTTCGGATGGTGAAATTAGCATCAACCTTCCCCAAACCGTTCGTGGTAAAGACATCTTTATCATTCAGTCAACTTCATTCCCTGTAAACGACAACTTCATGGAACTTCTCATCATGATTGACGCTTGCAAACGCGCTTCTGCAGGAAGAATTACGGCAGTTATGCCATACTTTGGATACGCTCGTCAAGACAGAAAAGCTCGTCCAAGAGATCCAATCACAGCAAAACTTTGCGCAGACATTTTGACGGCTGCTGGTGCAGACAGAGTTATGACCATGGACCTTCACGCAGCGCAAATTCAAGGATTTTTCGATATTCCCGTTGACCACCTTTACGGTGCGCCATTACTCGCAAAATATTTTAAGAAGAGAATGAACGAAGAATGGGTAGTTGTTTCTCCAGACGTTGGTAGCGTTGGTAGAGCAAGAAACTTTGCTTCAAGAGTAGACGCATCACTTGCTATCGTAGACAAGCGTCGTCCAAAGGCAAACGCTATTGAAGTTATGAACGTCATCGGCGACGTTAAGGGTAAGACCTGCTTAATGGTAGACGATATGATAGATACCGCAGGAACTATCTGCCAAGGCGCAGAAGCGCTTATGAAAAACGGTGCTAAAGAAGTTTACGCTTGTTGCACTCACGGTGTATTTAGCGGTCCTGCAATGGAAAGAATTACTAATTCACCCATTAAAGAACTCATCGTTTTAGATACGATAAATATGCCTGAAAGCGTTCGCAACAATCCAAAGATTAAAATCGTATCTTCGGCTAAGGCTATTGCAAAGGCGATTACAGCTGTTTACTCTGACTCATCACTTTCTGCAATTTACGAAGACTAATAACAAAAAAATTACCAAAGCCGTTTTAACTAACGGCTTTTTTAATGGAGATAAACATGAAACTTATCGTTGGGCTAGGTAATCCCGATAAAGAATATCTCAACACCTTCCACAACTTAGGCTTTATGGCGGTAGATAAAACGGCAGAAGAACTTGGCGCAGAGTGGAATAAAACAAAGTGTAGGGCGGTTATTGCCGAAACACGTTGTGGTGGGGAAAAGATTATTCTTGCAAAGCCCTTGACATACATGAATTTAAGTGGGGAGAGCGTTAGAGAACTTACTTCCTTTTATAAAATAGACGTTAAAGACGTGCTTGTTATTTACGACGACTTTGATTTAGACAAAGGCGTTCTTCGTCTAAGGGAAAGCGGATCGGCGGGCACTCATAACGGTATGCGCAATATCGTTAAGGAACTCGGCGCACAAAACTTTCCAAGAATACGCATAGGCTTTAAGCCACAAGTTCAAACGCAAATTCCACTACTTAACCTTGTTTTAAGTGGAATTAAAGCAGAGGACAAGCCTATTTTCGACAAAGCCACGCTAAACGCAGGCAAGGCGGCGGCGGACTTTGCAAAAGGCGTTCCTTTCCAAGAAATAATGCAAAAATATAACGGCAAAATGGACTAAAAAACAGCCGTTATAAGTAGATATATGCTTGAAAAATCATTGAGAATAGTTCGAGACAGCAATTCTGTTTGTGAGTTGCACCAAAGCGTCCGCCAGGGTATACCTTCGGCGGTTTTTGGCATTCCTGAACCATTCAAAAATTACCTTGCTTGCACTTTTGACGAACAGGTTTTATACATAGTTAAAGACGACGTTACGGCGCGTTACGCAGTTGAAGAAATAAAGCAGTTTTCAAGCAAAAAAGCCGTGTATATTCCACCAAAAGACGAGATACTTTTGCCACTAAAAGCATTTTCTAAAGACACTTTTTATCAACGAATGGGTGCTTTGTCAAATGTAAAAGAAGCAAGCGTTATAGTGGTGACAGCCCAAACGCTTATGCAAACCGCACCCAAAAACTTATCGTCGCTTTTGGTAGAAAAAGACAAAGATTATCAAGTTTCAGATTTGATTAAAACTCTCGTTGCGCTCGGCTACGAGAGAAAAGACCAATGTTCTGCAAAAGGCACATTCTCGCTTCGCGGTGATATTTTAGACGTTTTCTCAATTCAAATGGAAAACCCTTGCCGTATAGACCTTTTTGGGGATACGGTTGAAAGCATAAGAGTTTTTGACGCAGAAACTTCCAAGACGGTTGACTTTATAAACTCTTTTGAAATCTTGCAAGCAACCGAATTCTACTTTGACGAAAGTGAAAAAAGAGAACTAAAAAAATATTTAAATGAGCAAGTAAAAAAGGCGACGGGGGATAAGCATTTAAGATTAAATGTTTTAAGTCAAGACTTTGAACTCGCTATGGAAAACGGCGATAACGACCAACTTGTTACTCTTGCGCCCTTTATACAAACTTGTGGAAGCATAACCGACCTTTTAGATAAGCAAACGATAGTTATATTTAACGAAGGCAAGCGGATTTTCGACACTTGTGAACTTTACGAAAGGGAGTTTACCGAAAGATTTAAAGGTCTTTCTGAACAAGGCGAAGTGTTCGAGATAACCAAAAACAACCTTTTTGGGGTAGAAACCTTAAAAGAAAAACTCATGGCTTTCCGTCAGGTGGGTTTGCAAACTTTATCGTCGGTTAACCCTTTCTTTAACCCACTTAAAATTATAAATCCGTCGGTTAGCGCGGTTGCAAACTACCAACTTTCATTTAAGGAAGTTTTTACTGATATAGATAACTGGTTACGCTCGGGATATTCTGTGTTGGTATGCGCGCAAGACGGGCATAAAGCGGATAGATTTTGCTTAGATTTATCGGATAAGAAAATTGCTTCTTCAATAGATAAACGCGGTGATTTTACAGGGGTAAACATCATTACTCGAAGCCTAAGACAAGGCTTTGTCTACCACGAAGAAAAATTTGCCGTAATCGGTAGTGGAAACCTATTCACTAAGCCTACACCCGTAAAGAAATTAAAGAGCAAAAAGCAAGGCTTTTTCACCGCGCCCGAAGTGGGAGATTACTGTGTTCACGAAGTTCACGGTGTGGGCAGAGTTTTAGGCAATAAAAAGATATCTTCAACCGAAGGCACTAAAGACTACGTTTCAGTTGAATACGCGGGCGGAGACCTTCTCTACGTTCCCGTAGAGCAAATGGATATCTTAACGAGATACTTAGGCGCAGAAAAAACGCCAAGGCTTTCTAAGATTGGCGGTAAAGACTTTGAAAGAGTAAAAAAAGCCGTTAAAGAAAGTATCAAAAAGATGTCCTTTGACCTAAAAAAATTGTATCAAGAAAGACAAAGCCAAAAGGGATTTAAGTTTGATGCAGAAAAAGAACTTCAAGACGTGTTTGACTCGGCATTCCCCTTTGAAGAAACGCCCGACCAACATACTGCAAACGTAGATATATTGCAAGACATGACGAGCAGTAGGGTTATGGATAGATTAGTTTGTGGTGACGTTGGCTTTGGTAAAACTGAAGTGGCGTTTAGAGCAATATTCCGCGCTGTGGCTAACGGAAAACAGGTGGCAATGCTTGCCCCGACTACCATACTCGTAGAACAACACTTTAACACGGCGGTAGAAAGGTTTAAGGATTTTGGTATAAAAATTGCTTGCCTAAATCGTTTTAGAACGCCCAAACAACAAGCGACCATTATTCAAGGGCTAAAAGACGGAAAAATTGATTTTGTTATAGGCACGCATAGGCTATTAAGCAAAGACGTCGAGTTTAAGGACTTGGGGCTTTTGGTGTTAGATGAAGAACAACGTTTTGGCGTGGAGCATAAAGAAAAGATAAAACTTTTAAAGAACAACGTAGACACACTTACGCTTACGGCAACGCCTATTCCAAGAACGCTTCATATGTCGCTATCAGGCATACGTTCAATAAGCACTATAAACACCCCACCTGGGAAACGCTTGCCCGTTCAAACATACGTTACCGAAGAAACGGACGCGCTTATAAAAGACGTTATAACGAGAGAAGTAAACCGCGGTGGACAGTCGTTCGTGCTTTATAATAGGGTAGAGAGCATTTATTCGTTTGCCCAAAAACTGCAAGCGCTTATGCCGTCGCTAAAAATAATCGTAGCGCACGGTCAAATGGACGAACGCTCGTTAGAAAAAAATATTCTTGCCTTTTACCGTGGGGAAGCCGACGTTTTGGTTTCCACCACCATTATAGAAAACGGAATAGACTTGCCAAGAGCAAACACTTTGGTAGTTATTGATGCAGATAGATTAGGACTTTCCACTCTTTACCAAATTAAGGGAAGAGTTGGCAGAAGCGATAGACTTGCATACGCGTATTTTACGTATAAACGCGAAAAGGTATTGTCTTCCGCCGCATTTGAAAGACTTAACGCAATTATAGAGTTTGCCGAAATGGGAAGCGGTATAAAAATAGCAATGCGCGACTTAGAAATTCGTGGGGCAGGTAATATCTTAGGTGCAGAACAGCACGGACACATGGATAAAATCGGTTATGAATTGTATTCCAAATTGTTAAAAGAAGAACTTACGGGAGAAGAAGACGTAGTTCCCGATTTAGACGTGAGAGTTACCGCATATATTCCAGACGACTATATAGAAAACTCTACTACGCGTATGGATGTTTACAAAGAGATAGCAGAACTCACGGGCGAAAAAGACGAAGTTGAGATTATAAACACCCTAACCGAAACGTTTGGTAAAATACCCGAAGAAACGTTAAATCTCATCAGCATCGCGCTTGTGAAAAGGCTTGCGGGAAGCATAAAGGTTAAGGAAATAGTTGTAAAAAGCGGAGAAACTTTTTTAGGTTTTGAAAATTTTAACGACTTAAATAATGAAAAATTGCTGACAGCAATAGACTGTTTTGGAAGCCGAGTAAAGATTTCAATGGCGGAAAAACCGAGGTTGGAATTTAACACGGCATACTCTACAAACGTTCAAATGCTTGGCGTTTTAAGAGAATTTTTAATGCTGACGACAAAATAAAATAAAAAAACGGCAAAAGGGCCGATTAAATTTAAAAAAACAATTGATTTTTTGGTCAATGTGTTGTATACTTTATCAGTAATACTTATAAGATTTATCGTGGGAGATTATATATGAAGAAAAGATTACTTGCAATTGCATCTTTCATAATGGCGCTCGTAATGAGCATTGCTTGCCTTGGCGGTTGCAATCTCGTTACAATTGATAGCGACAAGGATATGGAACAGGTAGTTGCTACCGTAAGCATTGAAAGTGGCGTAAGTTCAAAACTTTACAAGCAAGAACTTATCATGGACTACTTAAACTATGGTTATCAATACGTTCAAGCACAAGGCTACACAATGGAGCAAGCACTTGAACTCGTTATTGACAGTCGCGTAAACACCATGATTTTGACTCAATATGCAATGAAGTATTTAGATGAAAACGGCGAAGTTGCAAATTCTCAAATAACCGACAAGTGGAATCCCGAAAGATATTTAAGCAACGTTGATACTGCTGATGACGTTTCTGATATTAACCAAGCAAAGTATACCGTTTATAATGCAATAAACTCTATGCTTGACAGTTTTGCAACCGAAGGCGATTCTACCAAGGTTGGCGAATCATCTATCCAGGCTTCACGTGCAACCCCAACGGGCGCAGCCGTTGATACCGAAGTTACCAAGGACGAAAAATTAGAAGTTCTTGCAGACGGCTTTGACATCGGCCCTGATGCAAAGAGAAGAGAAGCATTCAACAAGTTTATCAACTTCTTAAAGATAAACAATCTTTTAGGAAACGATTACAAAAACAACGATATAACCACCACAGCTTACTATAAAGAAAATCTTCAAAATGCTAAAGAAGCAATTGTTTTAGAAAAGTTTGAAGAAGCTTATAAAAAGCAAGCATTAGAAGAACTTAACCTTAACTTTGACGAAGACACCAACAACTTAGAAAACTTTGACGATGCAAAAGTTCTTTTCGAAGACAAAAAGCAAGATCAAATGGATATGACTAATGAAGAATTCGTTACCGCATTAAAAGAAGCAACTGCTCAATCACCCGTTCTTTACGGTGCATACGGCACATACGGTTACGTTTATAACTTGCTCTTAGGCATTGACGACGTTCAAACTTCTCTCATCGGTAAGATTGACGCTTCTAAGTCAGACAGCGAAAAAGCTTTAGAAAGAGCAGATATCCTTGCAACAACCAGAATTAAAGATTTAAGAGCTTCTTGGGTTGAAGCTAACTACGAATATGATGAAGCAACCAAGAAATTCGGTGGCGATTACACCTTTACAAGCGTAGATAACAGCCTTCCTTTCCAAGGCGATGTAGAAGTTCTTAAAGCAAAGACGGATGACGAAGATGCTGAATACAGAGCAACTGCTCCATACATCGGCTTAGATCAATTTATTCGTTCTATGAACAACTACATGAAAACAGGAACTTTCGCTGATACTGCCGAAACTTTAACCGTTGATAGCGTTTACAACACGGCAACTCTTGCAGGTTCAGTTAAAGCAAGTGGAACTTATAGTAACGTAGAAGAATATAAAGAAAAAATCAACGAATTATTATTTGCATTCTCAACTGACGACGGTTCACTTAACACTTATAAAGGCTACGTAATTCAACCTGAAGTAGATGCTCAAAAGAGTGAAGAATACGTGGCAACCTTTGCTGAAGCAGGCAGATTGTTGCTCAGCGTAGGTGGACAAAGTTACGTTATCGTTGCATCAGACTTTGGCTATCACGTAATGTTCTTCTCTGAAGTGTTCAATGCAGGCACAGGCGCAAACCTTGACTTAGAACAATTCCTTAACGCAAACTGCGACAAGGGTGAATATGCAAGTTGGAGCGCTTACTACGATGCTATGATGGCAGACTTCTTTGAATGGGAAGATACCGATAACTATTTATACGTTCTTATGGCTGCTAAGTGCCAAAGCAGAGTTACCAACAAGTTTGAACGTTTGCAAAAGAGCACTATAACCAAGTATCTCTATCAAACGGAAGGCGCAGTTGAAATCAATACAGATTCTTACGCAGACTTGCTTGGTTAATAACTAAAAAACCCAAAAGGCAAAACGGCTGTTTTGCCTTTTTTTATGGGACGTTGTTTATTTTTATGACCATATTTTTAGATACTGAAACCACAGGGCTTAACCCTGGTCAAATATGCCAACTGTCTTACATAATTCAAGACGGTCAAATCGTTCAAGGCAAGAATTTCTTTTTCTCGGTAGACTACGTAGAATACGGCGCTCTTGCCGTGCACGGGTTTTCTAAGGAAAGATTAGAGATTTTGTCGGGCGGAAAAGGTTTTGAATGTTTTATTGACCAAATAGAACAAGACTTTTTATCAGCCGACCTTGTTTGCGCGCATAACACCGCGTTTGACTTTAAGTTTTTAAGAAGGGAATTCGAGCGTTGCCGTAAAGATTTTATGGTGAACGCAGAGTTCTGCACAATGAAAAATTCAGTTACCACATGCAAGCTCATTCGCCCAAATAGCGGTGGATATAAATATCCAAGATTAAACGAATTGTGTGTATTTTTAGGGATAACTGATAACGATATACAGGAAAATTCGCGCAAGATTTTTGGTGAAAGCGCAGGCTATCACGATGCGCGCTTTGATACGGTTGCGCTCTATCTTGCCTTTAACACGGGCGTGCTTTCAATAGAGAATTTTGCAAAGTTTAAGGATAAATTATGAAAAAGTTTGAGCTTCATTGCCATTCGTCAGGTCCAAGTATATGCGCAGACGTTACAGATGAGCAATTGATAGAAAGATACGCTAATGCCGGGTATGACGGAATAGTTTTAACAAATCATATAAACTGGTCGTATAACAACTATCCAGGAAAAACTCATAAGGAAAAAATCGATTACTATTTTTCGGCAGTTGATAGGCTAAAAGAACTCGGAAAAAAACACCGTTTAACCATTTTGTTCGGGTTAGAAGTAGTTGCTCTTACCGACGACGGTGTTCATCAAGAATTTGCCATGTTTGGCTTTGATAGACAGTTTTTATACGAAAATAATTTGGTTGATAGGTATAATCAAAAACAACTGTTTGACTTGGCAAACGAACATAAACTATTTATGTCTCAAACGCACCCCTTCCGCATAGGGGAAAAACTTGGCGATCCACGTTATATGCACGGTGCAGAAGCCTTTAACGGGCATTATCATCACGATAACAACAACGAAAAAGCGATTGAGTTTTGCAAAAAGCATAACCTTAAAATGCTTTCGGGAACAGACTTCCACCATGCCGACCAACCAATTTTGGGCGGAGCATTTTTACCCGACTATATTGATAATGAAAGGGCGCTTGCCGATTTTTTGCTTAATAACCAAGCGGATATTATAATCGACCAAAAACAATGCTTAATAGCAAGAGAGAATTATTTGAATTCTCATAAGGAGAACAAATGAACTTAAGTTTTATTGACGTTTTAATCACCGTTGTATTTTTGCTAATACTTATGGTTCCGGGATATATTCTCGTTAAATGTAAAATGCTTAGCGACTCTGTGCAGGGCGGATTTTCTACCATGGTTTTATACGTGTGTCAACCTGCGCTTATGCTCATGGCGTTCCAAAAAAAGCCTTATTCACCCGACCTTGCTATAGATATGCTCATCGTGGCAGGGCTTTCACTTCTTATTCACGGCGCTATGATAGCGTTTATGATGCTCGCGTTTAGAAACAAGGATAAGTCTGCAAAAATAAACTGTCTAAGATTTGCATCTGTTTTTGGAAACTGCGGTTACATGGGACTTCCTTTCTTGCAATCTCTCTTTGGCGACAACGCAGCGGAAGTTTTAATTTTCGGCGGAGTAGTAATAGTAATCTTTAATATTTTGACGTGGTCTGTCGGCGTATTTATGATGACGGGCGACAAAAAACAAATAAACATAAAGAATATGTTGTTAAACCCAACGGTTATTTCCTTGCTCATAGCAGTTCTTATGTTCTTTACCATTCAAAAGCCATTAGTAGACGTGTTTAGTCCAAACTCTTTTGGCGACAAAGTGTTCACGGGACTTACAAAGTCTATAAATTTCCTTGCGGACATGGTAACTCCACTCGCCATGACCGTTTTGGGCATGCGAATAGCAAAAGTTAACTTTAAGCAATTATTTACCGATAAATGGGCATACGTTAACGCATTTAATAAGTTATTCTTAATGGGTATGATGACCATATTAATCGTTGCATGGTTGCCTGTATCAGCAGTAGTAAAGTATACTTTGTTCTTCCTACTCAGTATGCCAAGCGCAAACAATACCGTGCTATTTGCCGTTAACTTTGGCGGAGATTCCGAATCAGCATCAGTATACGTGTTGCTATCGACGGTATTGTCAATAGCCACCATTCCGCTAATGTTCTTAATAATGAGCGGAATAGTATAATTAAGGTTAAAGCATAAAAGCTAAAATATATGTAAATTTGCTTGAAATTTTAAAAAGTATTTGATACAATATTTTAGCGCAAAGGGGTATCGCCAAGCGGTAAGGCACTGGCCTCTGACTCCAGTATTCGTAGGTTCGAATCCTGCTACCCCTGCCAAAAACGTCGTTTTTAAGTGGTTTTTGCCCAAAAAACTATTAAAAACGGCGTTATTTTTTTAATAAAAACGCTTTTTTTCACAATTTTTGGGAAGTAAATTGGGAAGTAAAAAGGCGTTTTTTTAATATCAAAAACGTAGTTTTTGGGCTTGTTCTTTTTGAAACTCTATTGAAAAATGCGTGTATGTGTTGGCTGTTAAGTTGTTCCCCGCAGAGTGCCCCATCCACACGTTAACAAGTTCATTTTCTATTCCGCATTCTCTGGCAACTGTGGAAAAAGTATGGCGTAGGTCCTTAACGTTATTTTCTGGCCAACGCTCCTTAAAGTTGTTGCTTAAGCGTTGCGAACTGATTTTCCAGTCTTCATTTTGTATTCGGTCCTTTAGGTCGTAAAGGTCAGGGAAGATAGGAACGGTGCGCTGAAGGTTGCCCGGGTTCTTCTTTTGAGACTTTTTCAGTTTTGCATTGTCAACGGTCCACGTGCCAGCGCTCCAGTCAAAAGTTAAGCTCTTCAGTTCGGCGCCACGTATACCGGTAAATAAAATTATAAGCCCGGCTAAACCGTATTTGCCTGCAGTTCTCATAACTTGCTTAAACTCTTGTATCTTTTCTCGGCTTAATGCTTGGCCGGGTGTTCTAAAATGCTTTTCAACAATAACGCCCTCAATGGGGTTTGATGCGCAGAATCTATTTGCAACGGCATACTTAAAAACGCCGTTTAAGATTATCTTTGCATTTTCGCACGTTCTTCCGGAAGTTTCAAATAACTTATCGAAAAAAGGTTGAAAGTCTATGGGTAAAAGCCCCTTAACAGAACGTTTTCCAAAAGTCGGTGCAATATGTAAGCGATAAACACTCTCGTATCCAGCGCATGTTTTTTTATCAGAGTGCGCCTTTTTTAGATTAAGCCAGGCATTAGCAACAAAGTCTAACGTTTTACCGCAAGTTTTTTCTGCAGAGTTTCGTAACATTGCTTTTAGTTCAAAAATAAAATCGTAAGCCTTTTTCTTTGCCTTCTCATAGCTTTTAGAATTGAAAGAAAGATTATATCCGTCTCGTCTATAACGGAATTGGTGTATGCCGTCAGAAGTCTGACGGTATTTAAGGTCCTTTAAATATGGCATGTCTATTAACTCCTTTTGCGACCAAGGCTGACGATTTTGCACTTTTTTTCGTTTATTCAGTTGTCTATCTGCGTTTGGCAAGCTACGGCTTGCAGGCTCTCTTTTGAGTTGCCTTTCTTGTTCAATGATTGATTTTAATAAGTTGTTGCTTACATCGGCTTCGTGCTTTTCAAATTTTAACCGTGTTAAAAATGCGCTAAGTTCAGCAAGCGTTCTTACGTAATAGTCAAACTTTTCATAGTCATTCATACAATAATCTCCTAAAGGTTTTTAGGCTTATTGTATAGTAAATAGTATAAAAAAGGTTAATACAAAATTAACTCACTTTTTCATGTAGTTTGTTAAACAAAACAACTATTCTAAGAAAAAGTGAGTTATCTTTTTATTATATTAAAAATACCTTTGCCCAGATTTGTTTTATTCCGAAGCATCTTCATCAGAGATGACTTCTTGCTCAAAGAGAATAGCTCCACAGTCGAGGCATATAATTTTTGTTTTTGTTATATGGCGATATGGTTGAACTATTCTTATTAAAGCAACAAATAAACAAGTAACAGTTCCAAAAACTAATACATATTTACCAACTGTTCCAAGAAGTATTTTTGAAGCAGCCTCGGAAACTTCATTTTCTTCAATACCTTGGTAAGAAGATTGGTAAACTATATTGTCTGGCTGATTAGACTTGTCTATTTCTTCGTTAGTGTCTTGACAAGAAGAAACAAGCATCCCAAGACCAGTTAAGATGCAAAAAATCCCCACCATTAAAGAGATGACAAGCAAAAGAGAAAAGGGTTTTCTTTCAATTTCAACATATTCACTTATAGCTTGACTGTTTTTACTACCGCAATGCTTACATTCCATAAAGTTTCTCCTAAGTAATTATTTTAAAACCTTTTCGCCGGCGCCGGCTAAGGCTTTTATCTGAATTAAAATGGCTTCTTTTTCATACGTGCCAAGTTTCCTAAAGCAAGAAAGCAATGTTGCTTCATCTCCAAAAATATCCTGGGGAGCAGTAGACGGCGCAGTCGAAACAATGTTTCCTAAATCATCTTCTCTGCCGACAAGATAATCGATACTGCAATTAAAAAAATCAGCAAGTTTAATTAGTTGGGAATAGGAAGGTTCGTTTTCCCCATTTTCCCAACGCCCAATGTTTCTTTGTGATGTTTCAACAATCTCTGCCAATTTACCTTGGGAGAGATTTTTTTCTTCTCTTAACTCTTTAATCCTCATAATTCCACCTATTTATAAAAATTATACGACAAATTTGTCTTAAATGCTTGACAAAGACAAAATTGTCTGCTAATTTATTATACAAGACATATTTGTCTAATGCAATTATGCAAAGAAAGGTGGAGTTATGGAATTTCAAAACAACTTTATTGAAATGAGAGTTTTTGTAAAAGGTGAATACCAGGGCAGGTATCTTATTAGACAAGAAGATATCTTGAGCATAAAGCAAGAGGCGAATGACGAAACGCTTATTTTGATTAAATTTCGTTTTTATAAACGTCATACTGAAAGAGTTTATAAAGTAAACGAAAGCCCAGAAGCAATTTTCAAGAACAGACAGTTTACTGTTAATTTTGAAAAATAAAAATCTCGGTAAAAAATAAAAAGAGGTGGAATTATGACTGTTTGGAATTGTATAGCCTTAGTAATTAGTATTGTCTCAATAGTGATAAGTATAATCACAATTTTAATGGGGTGAAAGAAATGTTTAACGCCAACGCGCTAATAGTAGCAGGGGTTATTGCCTTTATTATAACAATAATCATTTTTGGGAGAGAAAAGAAATGAGTTGGCTTGAAGATTTTATAGCACGAAACACTCCTGTAGAATAAGACGAAGAAGAAATGTGGAGAAGGCTTGAATACCAAGCCGGATGCCATAGTTACGAAGACGAAGAATAAAATCTATCAATATTTTTCCAGATATCCGGAAAATAATTGATAAAAAAATAAAAGGTGGAATTATTATGAAAATCAAAGAACTAAGAAAGGCAAAGGGCCTTTCTCAAACAGCTGTGGCTAAAGCACTTGGTATAGCACAGAACACTTATTCATATTGGGAGCTTGGCAAGTTTGAACCGTCTCTCGTAGACGTTAAACGCCTTGCAGAATATTTTGGCGTTACGGTGGGCGAACTTTTTGGCGAAGCTCCGCAGTTTTTACCTGCAGAAGCTGACAAGCCTAAAATCTTCCATGATAGAAACATGTTTCATACGAGCGCAAGCCTGGAAGAAATAGAGCAGTCTATCGACCAGGATAAAGAGAAACTTAAAGAAACGTTCTTTCAGATAGGCTATAAGTTAACGCTAATAAAAAACACTTGTCTTCATAAAAAGTTAGGCTATGAAAACATAATCGACTATGCACAAGACCGTTTCGGCTTTGGCAAAACAACAACTTACGACCTGATTAACGTATATGCCCGAACTCGTGATTTTCATGACCCAATTAAAATGGCTAAGGGATACAAAAAGTTTAGTCAGTCACAATTGGTAGCAATGAGTGGCGAACATTGGTCGGCTGATATGATTGTAAATTACATAGAGCCAGATGATACCGTTGAAGATATAAAAAAATATTTGAAAATCTGGGATAGAGAATACAGGACACGCTGCAATGCACCAAAAGGAAAAAATTTAAAAGAAGCACTTAAAATAGAACAACGTAGAAAAGAAAAGCTTGCATCAGAGCGAGAACAAGAGCAAACGGTAGCGCCCGGGCAGATGCAGATAGACGTAGAAACAAGCGAGTGCGTTGGCGAAGAAACTTTCGTATTTAACCAGGAAGACGAGCTCGAAGAAATAGACCAGGAGATTATTCAAAATGAAGAAGAAACGTCAGAGCAAACAGACGGGACTGCAGAGCAAGAGCAGGCAACGGCGCCGACTTTCGAGATTTATCCGAAAAAGAAATTTGTTTCCACACCGGCAAGGATAAAGGGCGCGATAAAAGACTTTTTCGATTCAAACAAGTATTTCAAAGTTATATTTGACCCGGACGATAAGGGTGGCGGAACAAGAGTCGTTTCTGAAGAAATAGCGCAAAACATTGCAACGTTCTTAGTTGAGAACTGGGACGAGATTTTCAAAGATTCCGGTATGGGTTTAGAAAAATAGGGGGAAGAAAAATGGTTAAAATGTTAGAACTTTTAATTTTGGGAATATGCGCCTTAGGTTTTATCTGGTGTGGCGTGATGCTCATTAGATACTACGACAGGAAGGCTTTTGAAAGAGAGTGCAAACAAGATAAAGAAGACAATTCTTCTACTGAAGTATACCGTTTTTCAAAAGAAGACGGTTTCAAGATTATAAAGACTAAAACGGCAACAATAATTGATTACACGCAGGCTAACATCTCAGCGCAGGCGGAACCGGTGAAGCGCAACAATATAGTAATAAGTCATGACAGCCCGCCTGCAAGGGGTGTTGGTAATGAAGAAGAAACTTAACGTTAAAAACCGCAAGGGCGAAAAATGGTTGTTGTTTGCTCCCGGTTATTGGCTTAGTAATTGTGGCAGGTGGTATTCTGAAAAATCTAAAAAGATTTTGAAGCAATACAAAAACGATTCTGGATATTACAGAGTTTGTGTTTATTTTCCTTGTGGAAAGAAGAAGGATGTTTTTACACATATTGCAGTCGTATATCTTTTTGGGGATAAAAATGGCAACCGTTTACCGCAAACAAGCTTAAGAGCAGAGAATTTATCTATTGACCATATATCACGTAGAAAAAGCAATAACAGCGTGTTTAATTTGGAAATAGTCCAGCATGCGGAAAACGTTACAAGGTTTTACGTTAAAGTTGGTCGAGCTCGCACGGTGCAAAGTGCAGAAGAGTTAGACCAAGAATTATATGGATAGTTCTTCCTTACACAGCAGGAAAGACTATATATTTCCACCTTGGCGCTTTAGTCTTATACTTAAGCGCCTGCATCGTTGCTTTAAGGCATGGCCCTAACAGGGCAAAGCAACGCACTCTTTAAATCCTGGCATAATGCCAGGTTTATCTCGGAACTAACCCTAAAGGTTAGAACCGGGCTTATACCTCGGGGCGTTTTTTATTACAATTTTTTCGCCCCAAAACGTTCTCTTCCGACAGGCGGACGTGTAGTTCAAGTCTACAAGAGAGCACCTAAATAAAAATTATAGGGGGATAAATGAAGGCAAAGTTAAAAAAGGAAAAGAAAAAGGCGCAGGCGAAAAAAACTGCGCCAAAAAAAACAGAGAAGAAGTCAACCGCAAAGACAAAGAATACCAAAACTGGAAAGACGGTTGCAAAGACAGCGTCGCAAAGGAAGACTGCGACAAAAAAAGCGCAGACTAAAAAGTCTACGCAGAAGACAGTGACTAAAAAAACTCGTAGCGAAGAGTTTCCAGAAAAAGTGCCTTTTTGGGCTAGATTAAGAATCGGGGGACAGCATCCTTCTTTGATAATTGACAGAGAAGATGTGGTAAATAAAAAAACAAAAAAGGAAGAAAAGGGCTTTGTTTACAGGGAGTCAACTCACGTAGAAAAAAAGGACAGAGAAGAGATTTTCCCAAATCCTGACAAGAGTGACCCAAGGCCCATGTATCTAAAGCGACCAAAGAAAAAGCCACAAAAATTGTTTAAGCCACATAATAAACAGTTGGATGTGCCAAAGGAACTTATAGAGCGATATGAAAAAAATAATAACAAATAAAAAAGAGTTACCGTTCAGGCCTTTCGCCCATTCCTTAAAAAAGGTCACATGTAACTCTATAAGTTTAGTATAAACTATTCTGGATAAAAAGTCAATCAAAACAAACAAAAATTTTTTGGAGGAAAAATTAAAAAATGAAAAAGGAAAACAAAAACAAAAAAACAAATTTATTTAAACTCTTTGGCGTAACTGCCATGGCAAGCATTATGGCGCTTGGCGCAGTTGGTGTTGGATGCTCTTTTCTCCCCGAGAACAACGTAGCTGATTCTAACTCCAACGTTAAAGTTGAAGCTCCTGCTTATACAGCTGATTCATCTATTAAGACAGAGATACATAACAGCGCAAACTTAAAGCTTTTCAGCTCAGAACCTGAAGTTGTTGAGACGGAATCTAAGACTTATCTTTCATATAACCTTAAAGCAACCGTTTACCCAGAAAATGCGATAAACAAAGAGCTTACTTGGTTTGCTGAATTTGGTTCTGACCCTCAAGGTGCATCTGCAGATGAGTATATTCAGATTTTTGTTAACCCTGAAGATTCTTCTGAAGCAGAGATAAGAGTATTAAAACCATTTTTAGGTTCAAATTCATTAGGAGATAAAATGTATGTTTATTGTCACATATCTGATAATATGTCGATAAATGCAGAATGCGTTTTTAATTTTATAGGTGTTCCTACTACTATGAATTTTACCGGGGAGAACGTTACTGACAATGCTTTAGATTTGACTGCTGGAACTTCTTCAGTTTTAGATATAGATTTAACTAACTTCTTTGATTTTGTTGGCGAAAATTACGTAAATTTTGAAGTTACTTCTGTAGATATTCAAGGACAGTTTAACGTTGAGTCTAAATACGTTACTAACGGAACTGTTGACGAAACGAAATCTTTTGTTGTCGGCAACAAGGAATATGCGCCTTCTTTTGCTTTTAATTGGCGTTGTGCTAATGCAACTGAAGATTGCAACGTTACTTTTAACGCAACCGATTTCGTAAATGTTTCAGTTGATTCTCAAAAGCTCACCGTAAACTGTTTATTAGAAGAAAGTGCTTATAATCATGGTTGGGCAACTGTTAGAACAGGTTATGCACACAGATTTAGCTCTAACATTGAAGGTCAAGACGTGCTTGTTAGAATAACTGTTACCGAAAAAATTTCCGATTGTGTTGGATATCTTTATGTTAACCCTGTAACTGGAGCAACTTCTGTTTCTTTGAATCAATCTAATATTTATATTTAATTAAAGGGGGGTAACGCATGAAAAAGTTACTCTACGTGTTTTTCGCAGTTCTACTATTAGGGATAATCGTTGTTGGTGGTTATTTTATCTATGATAGGTATCTAAAAACAGAAGAAAAATCAAACGGACTTTATTTTAATGATGAACTTCTACATTCAGATAATGCTAAAATAAGCCTTGATTGTAATTCGGATAACGTTTTTAAGGTTGTATTTTCTGAAGTAGGTTATGATATAAAAATTATGCCTAATGAAGATTTTTCTTTCACGGTAGACGGCGAAGAAAAAACATTTTTAAGTTTATCTAATTTAACTGATTATTTTGATGTTGAATATCTTGCAGAAGGTTTTAGTGTTAAACTTTCTGAAGATTTTTCGATGCAGGCATTTTTAGAGAGTATTTATCCTGATAGTGAAACAATTATAATTTCTAACTATTCACCGGAAGATTTTAATTTTGTTTTAACCGTTACTTCTAAAACTAATGAAGAATCTATAAGTGTTTTATTTAAAATTATAAATTGCAATGACTTAGGAATTAAGCTTGATAAAACGGAAATTTTTATTTAAGGTTTTTTGTATGAAGTTCAAAAGTAAAAATTTAATTTTTAGCATCTTCTTCATTTTCATAATACTTCTCAGTTGCTTTAGCCTTGGTTTATCTCAAGTCAAAGCAGAGTCTTCAAGCGGTGGTAATTATTCCACCGCTTTAGAGGACTTAAAAGCTGGAGAAGGCTTTTCTGAAGAAGATTTTCCTGCCATAGATAACGATTATTCTATACAGGTTATCACTATTGCAGAAAGTCAAAATAAAGAATTATTTATTTACGTTTATCAGCCGTCATCAAATTTTGTTGAGTTTACTGCTTGCAGTATAAACTTGTCTACTGAAACGGGAGAAGATATCCCTTTTAAAAATTACAAGTTAGAGCTTCTTAATAGAGAAGGTGTTTTTCAAAAATACCTTGTAAAAAATTTTGAGGTAAAGTCTGATGCGATTCGCTATTATAATATTTCTTCTATTTATAGGCCTTGGGATAAAATGTTGGATGATGCTCCTGCGGATGAAAACATTTTAACAGAAGTAGCTTTTGAAGTTGGTAAGCTTTTTAAGGCTACAACTAAAAACGGTAAAGTCAGCTATGTCTGCCAGGAAACAGAAACTATTTTAATTACTTCAAGAGTAGACGGCTTTGTCGAATATTCGGATGGTTTTACGTTGTTTCCTTCTTGGTGTCGCTCTCATTACGTTGCCTTTTCGGCAGAATATGATATAGAGCACTTACTTGAGGCAGACGTTTACTATATACCTGTTGACGTTTCTTATACATGGCTGCCATTTTTTGGCGAAGATATAACCAGGAAAGTTTTGCCTGAAGAGTATGTTAAACTTACGTATAAGCAGTCCGTGTCTCACGAAGGCTCGGGGTGGTTTTCAAAAACCTATACATGGGACCGTATAGAGAGTGTTAAAGATTTTGTAGCTAATGAAAATCTTACTGATGAAGCAAAAGCTGATTTGTTGGATAAACAATGGGTTCTTCGTTTTGTAGAGACGGAATATAAGCACGTTGATACAGCTGAAGGTTTTAACCGTTATTATACTGACATAACTGACGTTACTATTTTAAGACTAAAATTCGAGACTGAAGGCAAGACGTATAACTTAGGCGTTGTAGATAACAAGCAATATCAACCAGGAACAGCAGAACCCGATAATAAAGGGCCTGGTGAAGATTTAGGGTGCACAAGTTTTGATATTAAAACCTTTTTAATAATTGTAGGGATTATTCTCGCACTCATTTTATTTATGCCTATTCTGCCTGATGTTATAAGGCTTGCGTGGTTTTTAATTAAATATGGCTGTAAAGCCTTGTTTTATATAATAAAATACCTAATTAAAGGTCTTTATTATTTGTTTGCTTGGCCGTTCTATTTGGCTAAGTGGATAAAAGAAAGAAAAGAATAAATTATTTTTGGAGGGAAAATGAAAAATAAACAAAAGAAAGTAACAACTAAAAAAGCGCAGGCTAAAAAGCCTGCGCCAAAAAAGACGGTAGCAAAGAAAACCGTTAGTAAGTCAACCAGTCAGGCAAAGAAGACGGTTAAAACCACTTCTAAAAAGTCTGCGCCTAAGAAGACTGCATCCAAGAAGCCTGTTGCAAAAAAGACGACAACTAAAAAAACGCAGACTAAAAAGTCTACGCAGAAGAAATTGCCTAATAAAAAACAATGAGAAAGTCAACTATTTAACGCAAATTTTTTATGATAACTATAATTTTCGGAAGCAACGGTGTAGGAAAGTCAAGTCTGATGAATCACTTTCTAAACGAAAGCGCCTTCGACCATGACAGAATAAACCAGGGGCAAGAAGAGATTTATTGGTTAAACCAGGAATATGGGATAGATATAAGCACGCCTCAGCACATGACTTATCTTAACGGAACGGCAACGTTCCAAAAAGACGGTTATGATGCCAGAGAGAACTTGCAACTCTATCCCGAGCGCCTGGGAATACAGTCTGAAGCGCCGGAAGGTGTTAAGTGTCAGTTTATACTTCCTTATGCAACGTTAGGCATAGACGAGGCACAAACGTGGTTTTCATCCAGAGACGGACACGTGCAGAACTACCAGTTCTCTTTCTTTGAAAAACACCGTCACAACAACTTAAATATTTATATGAGCACGACCAGGGCAAGACTAATTGACCTGCGCATACGTGAGCTTGCTCAAGGAATGCACGTTCTTGAGCGTAAAATCATCGAAAATAAGTTCGGTTCAAAGAGTATTGAGTGGACCGTTAACTTAATTCCGGTTGGAGAGATAGACGGATATATAAACGCCAACCCTAAAGATAGAAAACAATTCGCTAAAAGGGCTAAAATCCTTTGCGGTAGAGATATATTTGAAATTTACGACCCAGAAAGCTGTAAAAAGTCTTTTTATGAGGGGTTTAATAGCGCTGATTTTAATTTTAAGAGGAAAGTTTCGTGAAAAAAATTAAATTTAAGAAAAAGTTTGTAAAGCAAAACCTTCAATCAATTACGATACTTGAAAACTTAAGGGTTTTTCAGACGATACATAATAAAGGCAACGTGATTGGAGAAAATAATGCCGATGAATTAAGGCGTAGGATTTTTAATTCAATGTCATCTGATATAAAAAGAGTTGAAAACTCTGTTAAATTATATGAGATTTACACGTTAAAACTCGATAAGTTGAAAGAAGAGCAGAAACTACGTAGAGTAAAACTCTTTAATTGGTTTACTAAATACGTAGATAAACTCGAAAGGCAGGAAATAAACCGATTTATGGCTCGTTATGAGGGATATATTAATTTGCCTGGTATTGATGCAACAATCGAAGATGAATATTCTGATGAAATCATTGTTTTCGGTGATAGAATAACTTCTGAAGCTCAATCACAATGTGAGCCTGAAGAAGTTCAGGAAGAAGAGAATGAGGCTTCAGATGAAGAATTTGAGGTCGAGGAAGACGAGTCCGAGGATGAACAAGAAGAAATCGAAGGTGAAGAGCAGGATACTGATTTAATAGCCGACGAAGTCGAAATTGAATCAGAAGAAGACGACGATGCAAGCATCGAAAGGATGATAAATAGTTAAAAATCTCGAGAAGAAAGCGTTTGGCTTGTAGACAGGGCGAAAGATTCAGACAGGGTCGAATCTTCGCACGGCGGAAAGACAAACGCTTGCGGAACAGATTTTTAACGTTTTAGGTGTGAAGATTAGATTCCGATCGGAAAGTAAAATTCATACCGCTATATATAAAAAAATTCAATAGTGAAAATAAAATTGAAACTAAATTGGAAACAAAATTTTTCGGAGCGCAGCGAAGAAAAATTTTCGCCCATTTTTAATAAATCGAGAAAAGGAGAGCAACCGCATGAAAAAGTCTTTACAAATTGATTTTACCGCTGTAAAGAATTTTAAAAGCCTAAACGTTAGCGTGCAGATGCTCTTTTTAATTTTGTCTTGCACGGATGCAAACGGTGTAACCAGGCTGAAGAAGAAAGATTTTGCTAATTATCTTTCAATTACAGAACAAACAGCAGGGAATCATATAAAAAGTTACGTAAATTCGTCGCTGATAAAATACAAGTATTCTGGCACAATACGTGTAAACCCGAATTTTTACTACGTCGGAGCGCCAGAAGACTTTGAAAAAGCTGTTAGAGAGTATGAAGACTTTAAGTCTGACATGTAAAACAAACAAAGGAGAGTGAAATTTATGCCACCAAGAGCAAAGCCAGAAAAGAACGTTAAGTATACATTCCGTTTTCGTAAAGACGGAAAAGTTTCGTTTACGACTTTAATATATGAAGGCGTTAACGATAAGGGACGTTTGGAGTTCTATAACTGTCAAAGTAAAGCCTGGACCTCTATGAGGTTAGACAGGTTTTCTTACATATGCCGTTTTAACCTATATAAAAAGGAAGCGATTGAAACTAAGGAAGAGCGCATCCAAAAGAACGCCGTTAAGCCTGTTCAGATAGAAAGGACGGGCCCTTCCGACAAAGAACTAAAGGAAGAAGAGCTTAAAGTTGTTGAAACATTGAGAAAGCTTACAGCTGAGCAAAAAGAACGTGTGAGAAACACGATAGGGCGTAGTTCTGATGAGCTTGCTAACGACATATTAGACTTCTTTTCTAGTCCAGATGACAAGCCCTGTAAGGCTGGATTATATTCAGAGTGGATAAAGGCATTAGATTGCCTTGGAATCAAAGTTCATAAAGCATATAACGTTTAATTTAATATATAAGTAACCAAGTCCGGAAATGGTTACCTTAAACAAAAAAGGAGAAGGCTCTTGTGAGTCTATTTTGGCGCGCCCAAAATTTTTTTAACGCAGGGTAAAGGTAACCCGGCAAAGCCGGGTAGTATTCTTTTCAAGAATAAATCACACTTAACCTTGCTTTAGCAAGATAACAACCTTACGTTAGTAAGGTTTACTTATATCTTCTAACTACTTACGAGTTTAAAAAAGAACGTTAGGTCGTGCAACTGCTATTATGCCGGCAAGCCGGCGCTATTAAAAGGTGGTTAAAGGCGCACCAGTAATGTTTTTTACATTTTTTGGGAAGTAAAATGGGAAGAAAAAAAGTGTAAAATCGTCAGCCTTAATCTAATGATTTATTATGTTGTTTTTTTGCTTTTCCGGGGTTCGAATCCTGCTACCCCTGCCAAACAAAACACCCAAAAGGGTGTTTTTTTGTTTGGCAGGGGTAGCAGTTTGATTTGGTTCTTCGTTCGCCCGTCTATGATGGGCAAACATGATGGGCAAGGGCTCGGTAGCGAAGCGGACGAGTATCCTGCGCACAAAAATAAAAAGTAAACCCGTTCACCCGAAAGGGTGTTTTTTTATTGTGGCAGGGGTAGTGGTTTGATTTGGTTCTTCGTTCGCCCGTCTATGATGGGCAAACTTGATGGGCAAGGGCTCGGTAGCGAAGCGGACGAGTATCCTGCGCACAAAAATAAAAAGTAAACCCGTTCACCCGAAAGGGTGTTTTTTTATTGTGGCAGGGGTAGCAGTTTGATTAGGTTCTTCGTTCGCCCGTCTATGATGGGCAAACATGATGGGCAAGGGCTCGGTAGCGAAGCGAACGAGTATCCTGCGGAAATAAAAAAACGGCTAGAATTTTCTAGTCGTTTTTTGTTTATCCATTTATTATCATTGATTGTTTATTATCTTTATTTCCCCAAACTATTTCAAGTTCTACCGGGATGTTTGACTCAAATGTGATTTTTGGTGTTTGGTCGTTAGATTGTCTTTTTTCGCAAACAAGCGTTAACTCTCCGTCTTTACCAAAGGGGTATTTTTCAACACCGTGTTTTTCAAGTAGGTTAACCTGCCAAACGATTTTATTTTGTTCGGCATAAGGCTTTATTCCAAACACGTATTCAAATAGCACGGAGATTGGCGCGATTCCCGTCCAACCAACAAAGTTTGGTTTAGAAAAGTTGCCTCTATCCGCCTTGCCGTTAGCAAACTCGGGTGCGTAGTTTTCGTATAGCGTTCCACTATCGTTGCAAACGTCAACTACCGCATCAAGGTAGTTAACACCTATTTCGTGGGCAAGGTCAAACTCCCCGTATTTATCTAACCCTTTAAGAATCATATAGTTTGTAGGCGCCCAAACGCTTCCGCACCAATAACCACCAAGTGGGGAATAGCTACTATGACTTTTTGAAAGCGTAGGAACTCTTACGTCTGTCTTAAACTCGTTTTCATCGTTAAGGTAACTTATGAGTCTATCAGCCTTTTCTTTGTCTGCACAACCCGAAATAAACGCCCAAAGCCCACCGATATGGCGAACCATATTATGTTTTCCATTTTTCCAAAGGTCGTAATAAAAGCCAGTCTTTTCATCCCAAAGTTTTTGGTTTATAATATTTTCAAGCAAATCTCTTTCATCGGTAAGTTCGTCTATAAACTCTTTTCTGCCAAGAGTGTTAGCCATGTCAATCAAAACTTTGCAACTTAGAAGTTCTTGCATACACGTATCAACCCAAATCATATGTCCGTGGCTAAACCTTGGGTCATATTCAGGGGATTGACGTGGAATATTATCCATTCCACAACCCCAACCGGTAGAGAAGTAACTTCCGTCTTGCCAAGTGAAATGTTCTTTCATCCAACGGTGATACGCCATAAGTGGGGGGAAGACTTTTTCGAGTCTATCCTTATCACCAAAGTTAAGGTAGTATTCCCATTCGCACCAAGGCATGATTTCAGGGCCGGTTGCAGAAGGGTCGTAACGAGTAAAACGGTCGGTGCCGAACTCTTCTGAGATAACTCTACAAATAAAGCCGTCTTTATGTTGATGTGAATAAAAGTTGTCAAGAGTTTTTTGAAAGTTAAAAATTCTGTCGGCATACTTGCCAAACATAAGCATAAAGCAAGAATCCCACATAAAGATATGATTATTAAAAGCAGCATCAATATAGTTGCTGACAAAACCCGAATCTTTGGCAGGTTTTTTTAAGTTTCCGAAAGCAATTTCCCAAGCCTTATAATAGGTGTCTATATGTTTTTGATGTCCTTCCCAAATAGGCGAGGGGAGTTTGTCTTTAACGTTAGTAAAAAGTGGCAAAGAACAATCTTCCACAGGGGCGTTAAGAAATGAATTTTCCTTAACTAAAGGACTATCTACTATGCTTATTTCTGCGTTTTGCTTAAACTTATACATTATTAATCATTCCTATTAGATTAGTAAATTTATTATATCATAGTAACGTTTTAAAATCAATATTATGATAATATTAGTAAACTTGACTTTAAGTTGTTTTTATTATATAATTACGTAGTTAAAAAATTGGAGAGAGTGATAATGGATAAGATAGTCGCATGGATTAATGACGCGCTATATAGTTACGTTTTGATAATACTTTTAGTGGTTGGCGGATTATATTTTACTATTCGTTCAAAGTTTGCCCAGGTAACGCTTTTTAAAGAACAACTTAAAGTGGTTGGTGAAAAACCAAAAGACAGTAAATCAGTATCGTCATTTCACGCACTTATGGTGTCAACGGCATCAAGAGTGGGAACAGGTAATATCATAGGTGTTTCAACCGCATTGTGTTTAGGTGGATTTGGCTCAGTTTTTTGGATGTGGGTAATTGCTGTAATCGGCTGTGCTTCTGCATTTGTGGAAAGCACGCTTGCTCAAATATATAAAAAGAAAGGAGCAGATGGTTTTTACGGCGGACCAGCATACTACATAGAATCCGCCTTAAAATGTAGACCACTCGCCATAGTGTTTTCTATTCTCTTGATTTTAACTTACGGCTTTGGTTTTAATATGTTAGCCTCATATAACCTTCAGTCAACCTTTTCTGGCTATTCATTTTACAATGCAAAGTATACTCCTTGGATAATTGGTTTAATTCTTGCCGTATTAGTAGGCTACTGTTTGTTCGGTGGCGGAAGCAGAATAATTAAAGTAACAAGTTTTATGGTTCCCATAATGGGAATTATATATATTTTGGTAGCGCTCGTAGTAGTGTTTATGAACGTTACTACAATTCCGGCAGTATTTTCAAGAATATTTACAGAAGCCTTTGATTTTAACGCTATCTTTGGCGGGTTTAGTGGCTCATGCGTAATGTATGGTATAAAACGCGGACTGTTTAGTAATGAAGCGGGCGTAGGCTCTGCTCCAAACGCGTCTGCCTCTGCCCAAGTAAGCCACCCGGTAAAGCAAGGTCTTGTGCAAATGCTTTCGGTGTTTTTAGATACCATTGTAATTTGCTCTGCGACCGCCTTTATGTGTATGTGTTCGGGCGTTCAACCTAATGCCGACGTGTCTGGCGCAAAATACGTTCAACTGTCCCTTCAAAGTGTGCTCGGCGGTTTTGGACCTATTTTTATAACAGTATCCATGATATTGTTTGCATTTACTACTTTACTTGGCAACCTTTTCTACGTAGATAAAGCGTTTTTCCACATAATCGGCAAAAAACCAGGCAAAAAGTTTAACTACGTTTACTACGTCATTGCTTCACTTGTGATATTCGTTGGTGCAGGGTTATCAGCAGACCTTTTGTGGAATATAGCCGACGTAACTATGGGACTTATGGCGCTTATAAACGTGCCTACGATATTGATATTAAGCAAGTATGCTCTTAGAGCGCTTAAAGATTACGTCAAGCAAAAGAAAGAGGGTAAAGACCCCGTGTTTGATCCCAAAGACATAAAACTTCCCCACTACGTAGATTGTTGGGGTATGGAAGAAAAACAACAACAGAACTAAATAAATTTAGGTAAAGGAGAGTATATAATGGCTAAAAAATATTATGCAACAATAGAACTTACAAACGGCAAAAAAATCAATTTGTGTTTAGATTCGGCTTACGCACCTAAGAGCGTAGAACAGTTTGTTTCGCTTGCTAAAAAAGATTATTATAGCGGAACGATTTTTCATAGAGTAATCGATAATTTCATGATTCAAACGGGCGGTTATAAAATCGAAGATAACGCACTTATGGAAATGCCCGAAGTTCCCGCTATCTATGGCGAATTTGCTTCAAACGGATACAAGGAAAATACTTTATCTCATAAACTCGGCGTTATTTCAATGGCAAGAACAAGCGACAAAAACTCAGCAACGTCTCAGTTCTTTATTTGCTCGGCAACTTGTCCATGGCTGGACGGCGAATACGCCGCTTTCGGCTACACCACCGATAAGGAAAGCGAAGACGTCGTTTTAGAAGTTTCTAAAGTTCAAACGTTTGCTCCACACCCTGCCTTTTCCGATTTCCCTGTGGAACGTATAGGAATTAGCAAGGTAACTATTACTAAGGAAGAAGAATAAGATTTATGTTTTGCAGTAGGCGAGTGGCTAAAAGCCACTCGCCTTTTTTATATCTAAGTTAAAGTTAAGGTTTATTAGATAATAAATTACGCATACTTATACTGAATAATGGGTAAAACGAAAAAATATTTTATATGTATGCTCATATTATACGTATGCTTATGTGTTCTAAACGGTGGCTTGTTGCAAGTAAAAGCACACGCCATGCCTTTCTACGACCTTAAACCTGCCTTTATAAGGCTACGCGCAGAGTTTTCCACCGACTACTCAAAGTCTTCTCCCGAGCGAAAAAGCAATATCGCCCTTGCTTCACGTTCACTAAACAACGTCTTCGTGGACGTTGGGGGAGAGTTTTCGTTTAATAGAACGGTTGGACCAAGAACGGAAAAACGTGGCTACCAAAAGGCAAAAATAATCGTCAAAGGAGAGTTTGTCGAAGGGGTAGGCGGTGGAGTGTGTCAAGTTTCCACAACACTCTATAACGCCATTTTGCTTTCGGGTTTAAAAGTTACGGAGTATCACCCACACAGTTTGCCCGTAAACTACGTTGCTCCGTCTTTTGACGCTATGGTAAACTCGGGTAGTGCAGACTTAAGATTTATAAATAATACGCATAACCCTATTATAATTAAGACGAGCGCAGACGGAGATAGACTTAAAGTTCAAATTTTGGGCGAACCCATGAAAGAGTGTTATCAAAGAAAGTCAACTATAAAAGAGTATATTTCCCCACCCGAACAGTTGGTAATTTATGACGACGAACTAAAGTATCCCGACCTATACCAAGGTGAAATAAAGTTTTTGCAATATGCAAAGCAAGGAGTTGTTAGCGAAGGCTTGCTTATAAAAACGGTTAACGGAAAACCAATAAGCGCAAAAGTTATAAGAAAGGATAGGTATAACCCCGTTCGCCAAATCGTAGTAGAAGGTAGAGCAGTTAGAGAAAACGAAGGGAATATCGAGCAAATTATAGATGGGATAGTTAGTTAAAAAGGTATTTTTTCACAAAGTGAAGAAAATATTTAAAAATACTTTGACAAATTGTGAAAAGTGTGTTAACATAACAAGGCATTAAACGAGCGCAAGCCGTTTAGAACTACATATATCAAACTTAAGCAATATGGAGAAATACCCAAGTGGCTCAAGGTCACCAAGGTGCCGTCTCCAAGCAAAGCTTGTTCGCGACTTTGGCTACAAACAGTTTACCAAACTGTTTGCTAAACGTGTCGTCCCCCTGCTTCGGGTTCCCCTTAGCAGTGGAGCGAGAAAAAAATTAAATATCAAGTTTTAATAACTTTAGTAATTTGGAGAAATACCCAAGTGGCTCAAGGGGCTCCCCTGCTAAGGGAGTAGTACGTTTATAGCGTAGCATGGGTTCAAATCCCATTTTCTCCGCCACGATAAAGGACACCGTTTTGGTGTCCTTTTTTCGTGGCGGAGTAATGGTTGTCTTTAACCCATCGTTCACCCGTCATATGACGGGCTTGCTTTGATGGGCGAGGGCTCCGCAGTGAAACGGAGGAGTATCCCATTTTCTAAGGGTATTTTATATTCTTAATCGATTTTTATCGGGTATGGTCGCACAGGCGAAAAGACCATTTTCTCCGCCAAGAGCAAACAAATCCGAACCCTTGGAAATGTTTGCTTTTTTATTTTAAATTTTCTAAAAAACTTTTCAAATATGACAGGTTTTGTCATAAATATTTGATAAAATCAAACCGCAAAGTAATTTATGTTTTATTTGTAAATAAATTTAAGGAATATACAAGATAAAATGTTTACAGAAAAAGAAATTAGATTAAACGCCGACCTTTACAATGAGTGTATTAAAGAGAAAGTCGATTTTAATTTAGTGGAATACTTTTTGATAGCAGGTGCTGATCCACTAGGGCCTATTGATTCAAAAGATATGGAAGAACATTTGTATGGGTTGATTATAACTGATGCTTTGTTCACAAATAGTGTCAATTTACCACAACTAACAGAACTGTTTATAAGATATGGTATGGTGATTTCTAAACCTAAAATTGCTTATGATAGTTTTAATAGTATAAATCCTATTTGGTGTTTTGGTTTAGCACCAAATGAAAATTCTTTGCTTGCATTAAAAATCTTGTTGGATAACGGACTTGATATAGATTCGGTGAGTGAGTTTATCTCACATATAACAACAGATTTATTATTTGTTGATAAGAATTTTTTCCCTGTTGAAAAAGAACCAAGCCATTATTTATGGGCAATGAAGATGATTTTTTTAATAGCATCTTATAAAGATTATTTAAATGATAAATATCTTTCCGACTTTATTTGTGTTAAGGACAACAACTACGATTTGGAAAAATTTAGAGAATATAAAAAATTTGATTTTAACTTTGAAAACAACGTTGCAAAAATATACGAAATCGAAACTAAAAAAACAATATGGAAAATTACTTTAGATATTTGAAGTATGCCTACTCAATAGTATTCGGATTTCTATGCTAACGCTCCGCCAATAAAGGCACCTTAAACGGTGCCTTTTTCCTTTCCCATAATTTTCCAATTTTCCGGGCGGTTAAAAATATTGACAAACATAAAAAAAGAGTGTATTATGGAAACATAAACAAATGTTTACAAAACGTAAAAAGGGGGATAAAGCCGTGGAACAAGTGCAAAAAGTGTATTTTTGTATAGATATGAAGTCGTTTTTCGCTTCGGTAGAATGTGCTGAACGCGGTCTTAACCCTTTTGAAGCAAATTTAGTAGTAGCAGACGGCAGTAGGGGAGACGGAGCGATATGTCTTGCGGTGTCGCCTAAGTTAAAATCGATAGGGGTGTCAAACCGTTGTAGGCTTTTTGAAATTCCCAAACATTTGGACGTTATAATCGCAAAGCCACGAATGAGAAAATATATAGAATACGCTGCCGATATTTACGAGATTTACCTTAAATATCTTTCGCCCGATAGTATTCACGTTTATTCGATAGACGAATGTTTTATAGACGCGACCGACTACGTTCACGTGCATGAAGTTTCGCCCAAAGACTTTGCAAAAAAACTTATGGATGAAATAGCTGTCAAAACGGGAATACCTGCAACGGCAGGAATTGGCACAAACTTATTTCTTGCCAAGGTTGCGCTTGATATAACGGCAAAAAAAGTTCCCGACCACATAGGGTATTTAGACGAAGAAACGTTCAAAAAAACCTTATGGCATCATACCCCTATAACTGATATATGGGGGATATCAAGGGGGACTGAAAAGCGCCTTGCAAAAATGTATATAACCGACCTTTACGGCATAACCTTATGTTCTGAAAAGCGGTTATATAAAGAGTTTGGCATAAACGCAGAACTTTTAATCGACCACGCTTGGGGCAGAGAGACATGCACCATACAAGACATTAAAAACTACAAGAGCAAGTCAAGGTCGCTTTCTAACTCTCAAATATTTTTCCACGATTACGATTTTGCTGGGGCAAGGCTTGCCCTTACCGAAATGGCGCTTACCCTTTGTCAATCGCTCATAAGCGAACGCCTTATAGCAGGCGGGGTTTTCGTTGGCATAGGGTATTCTAAGGACGTTATTCCGTCAACGGGCGGAAGCATGAAAATGCCACGAGCGACAAGTCTTTTTTCCTATATAAAAGAATACGTTCTTAAACTGTTCGACAAGTTTGCCGATAAAAACACGCCCATTAGGAAAGTTTCCATAGGCTATTACAACTTGGCGGACGAGAGTAGCGAAGGTTACGACCTTTTTACCGACATAGACAGCGCAAAAAAGGAAAAGCGTTTAGAACAAACGGTCATAGGCATAAAGCAAAAGTTTGGCAAAAACGCCATGCTTAGGGGCATGGACTTGCAAGAGGGCGCTACGGCGAGAGATAGAAACAAACTGATAGGCGGACACAACGGTGAATAGAGAAGAACGAGCAAAGCAATTTATGGCGTTCGACGCCTTAAAGGGGCTTAGAGAAGAACTTAAAAAGCGGGAAGAAAAGTATTTGCGAGAGAAAAAGAAAGAACTTTCGGAAGAAAAGATAATGGAACTTTCCTGCATGTTGGCGGTTTTAGCAAAGGACGATGAAGCCGAGATAACTTTCTATCACGCGGGGCATTACGTGGTGGTCAAAGGTGTCATACAAAGCGTTAACTTGGTATATAAATACTTAGAGATAAACGGCACCAGAATTTCCTTTGAAGACCTTTTGGAAATATCGAGAGTTTAAAGGTTAAAATCAAGACGATTCGGGGTAAAAAAGTTAACCGTAAACAATGATTTAATATTGACACTATAAATTTCTTATGTTAAAATTATTCTAATAATATTTAAACAAAAGCAAACGGCTTTAGGAGGACGTTATGGGCGTAACAGGAAACAAGCATTTAATCGGATGTAACTATTGGGCTTCCAACCTTGGAATATATATGTGGAAAAATTACGATAAGAAAATTATTCGTAAGGACATGCGTTTGCTCGCTTCACACGGGGTAAACTGCATAAGAATATTTCCATTGTGGCCAGACTTCCAACCCTTAACCCAAATGAGATTTGTTAACGATGGCGCTAACAAAGTATTCCCACTTAGAATGAGAGTAGGGGATAAGCCTCTTGCTTTCCATAAATATCCAAACAGCGGTTTAGACGAAAACCAAGTTGCTAACTTTAAGCACTTGCTTTCCACCGCAGAAGAATTTGGTATTGACGTTATCGTTGCTATCGTTACCGGTTGGATGAGCGGTAGAAAACTTGTTCCCGATCCATTCATTAGCAGAGACTTGGTTGGCGATCCCGAAGTTGTGTTATACGAATGTGCATTTATCAAAGATTTAATCGGTGAAATTAAAGAACACAAAAACATCATCGCATACGAACCTGGCAACGAAACCAACTGTTTAAGTTATACCGTTGACGAATTCCAGTCAGAACTTTGGTTAAAGGCTATAACCGATTCTATTCGTATGGCAGACCCAACCAGACCTGTATATGCAGGAATGCACGGAACGAGCCTTAGCGGTGGATTTAGCCTTGTTCAACAAGCTAAATATTTTGACATGGTAACACCACACCCATATCCTTGCTTTACTGAATACTGCTTGCTTGAAAAACTTACTGAAATGCGTGCGTCTATGCACGCGGCTGCAGAAGCTTCATATTATAGATCAATTGCAAGACAACCTGCTATGGTTCAAGAAATAGGTTGCATGGGCGCGTCTTTCTTGACCAACGATGCAGTTCCCGAATACTTTGAAAACGCGTTTATGACCTCTTTCCAAACGGGTTCTAAAGGCTTCTTGTGGTGGTGCGCGTTCGAGCAGTCACACTTAGACTTCTCTCCATACGACACCAACGCTGCGGAAGTAGACTTAGGTCTTGCTTTTGCCGACCACACACCAAAGCCTGTTCTTAAAAAACTCGCAGAACTCAGAAAGGCTGTTGACGAGATTGGCGAACTTCCCGATCCTAAGCAAGACGCGTGCGTTATCATTGGACGTGGCGCAAAACATTGGGCAATGGCTTACGGCTCTTATATGCTCGCCGCTCAAACGGGCAGAAACGTAGACTTTGTTTACGAAGAACAACCACTTAAAGATTACGATTACTATATTCTTCCATGTGCAAGAGGAAACATTGGTATCAATAAGTATACATTCAATGCCTTACTCGATAAGGTAAAGAAGGGCGCAAAACTCTTAATCACTTACACAGGTGGCGCACTTTGGAATACCGAAGAAATTTTAGGACTTCAAATTTACGGCAAAGAACAACTTAACCACGTTAAGAACTTTATCGTTAACGGCAAGCGCGTTTCTATTCCTTGCGACTTCAACGTAGAATTTAAGCCAACCACGGCAAAAGTTCTCGCTAAAGACGAAGAAGATAGAATAGTTTTAACTGAAAACAAAGTTGGAAAGGGTAGCGTAATGATGCTCAACGCTCCGTTAGAAGAACACTACGTAGCAATGAACTATCCTGAAAACACCGAACTCTTCGAAGTTTACAATGCGTTCTTCAAGGCTAAGAAAAAGATTATTGACGTTAAAGATCCTAAGGTTTACGTAACCATTCACGAAAAGGACGCTAAGACCACAGGCGTAATGATTTATAACTTTAGCAAGAAAGCAGAACTTCCCGTTAAACTTGCAGAAGGCTACAAAGTGAGCAAGGTTCTCTTCGGTTCGGTTAGCGCAAATAAGATTAAATTCGATAGAAAATACATTTATATCGAACTTACTACAAAAAAATAAATTTTTAAAAATATTGACTATTTCCCTTGCGGAAAAAGTAGTATAAGTGTATAATAAAAGACGATAGATTTAGTCTATCGTCTTTTTAATTGTTTTGGAATTTAAGGAGATAAATATGCTGTTTAAGACTATTACCCCTGAACAAGCAGGATTGTCAAGCAAAAACGTTGAAAAACTCTTAAAGTTTTATGAAAGAAACGGCGTTGTTTTACACAGCCTTTTATTGCTTAAAGGCAACGACCTTTTCGGTGAGTTTTATTGGTCACCTTTCGATAAAGATTTTTGCCATAGAATGTATTCAGAGACAAAAAGTTACGTTGGCATTGCCATTGGTCTTTTAGAAGAAGAAGGTAAAATCAATCTCGATGATAAAATACTTAAATATTTCCCAGAAAAAATTGATGGGGAAATCAGTCCTTATCTAAAAGAACAAACTATTCGCCAAATGCTTACTATGACCACGTGTCATATATCGCCATATTGGTTTGCTACTGAAGACCCCGATCGTGTTCACGAATACATAAATGCAGGCGAAAACCCACGCCCTGCGGGAATGAAATGGAGATACGATAGTGCAGGCTCGCATTTTATGGGCGTTTTGGTAGAAAAAGTTAGTGGTATGAGTTTGTTTGATTATCTCTATGATAGAATTTTCAAACACCTTGGAACTTTTAAGACGGCGAGAATATTAAAAACCCCAAACGGTGATTCTTGGGGAGATTCAGCACTTTGTTGCACTTCGCTTGATATGATGAGTTTTGCCAGATTCGTTATGAATTACGGCACTTGGAATGGCAAGCGTTTAATGAATGAAAAATATCTAAAAGAAGCAACTTCTGCCGTGGTTAGCAATGCAGATACGTCTTTTAAAAAGTTTAAGTCTTACGGCTATGGCTATCAAATTTGGAGGCATAGAAACGGTTTCTCTTTTAACGGACTAGGTGCTCAGTTTACTATATGCGCTCCAGAGCAAGACGTTATAATGGTTATTACCGCAGATAACTGTGGTTATGGCGAAACGGCAAACGCGCTGTTGTTTGCTGGTTTTGAAGAATTTATATTAAACCAAATTGGCACAACAGAGCTTGCCCCAGATAATGATTCTTATCAAGAACTTTGCGATTATGCAAAAGACTTAAAAATTCCAGGTTGTATGGGCAGTGCTTATGCACCTATGCAAGATAAGGTTAACGGAGTTAAATACACTTTTAACGAAAATCAAAAAGGCTTTAAATGGTTTTCTTTGGAATTTGACGGCAAGGGCGGTGGCACGTTTAATTACGAAATGTCACAAGGCGAAATGCAATTGCCTTTTAAGATGTTAGAAAACGCTTTCGTTAAATTCCCACATCTTGGATATTCAGATGAGTTTGGCGGTGTAAAAACAACCAACGGCTTTAAGCACGACGTTGCATCTTCCGCCGGTTGGCTAGATGATAGCCGTATGATGATAAGGGTGCAAATTACCGACCATTATCCGGGGAATATGAGTTTTATCTTTAATTTCAAAGATGATTACGCAGTAATGTGCGTAGAAAAAACAGCCGAAAATGTGTTTAACGAATACCCAGGCGATTTTCTAGCGATAAAAGAATAATAAAAAACCGCTTCCTTTAATTAGGGAAGCGGTTTTAATTTTCTTAAAAAATAATCTCAGGTAAGTTTTCGCAGTCAAAATAATCACGCTTATCTTCGTCGCAAACGAGATAGTCAATGTCTTTTATAGAACACAATCTAAATTGACCTGTTTTGCCAAACTTAGTGTTGTCGCAAAGCATAACTTTTTTGTTCGTGTTTTGAATCATGTATCGCCTTATGACGTTTTCTTCTTCAAAACAGTCATAAATCTCACCATTTTGTTGAATGGCGCTTGCAGAGAAGAAAGCGATGTCTGCATGATATGCGCACACGTCGGCAATAGCTTTGTCGCCAACTAAAACCGAACGGTTGGTGTTAGAAATTCTTCCGCCCGTCGAGTAAGCGGTAACGTTATTTTTAGCCAATAGCGACAACGTATCGATGCCGTTAGTAACAACTCTTAAATCGTTAAATTCAGAAAGGTATTCAGCTATGTAGTAAGAAGACGTAGAGCCGTCTAAAAAAATAAGGTCGCCGTTTTTAATAAGTTTAATTGCCTGTAAGGCAATTTTTTTCTTTTCTAAACTATTTTGATGCGCGCGGAAAGTAAAGCTTGGGAAATATTCATTAACGTCAGCGATATACGCTCCGCCGTGTTTTCTAATAACTAAACCGCGGGTTTGTAAAGCAGTAAGTTTACGGCGAACTGTGGACGGGCTTACGTTTAATGCCTTTGCTATTTCTTCTACTTCGGCAAACTGCTTTTTGCTTAAATAATCAAAAATTGCCTTTTCTTGTGTTTTACTTATAATATACTCCAATCTTACCTAAAACGAGCAGAAAAACTTGCTCATTTATCATTTTTGCTTGTCAAACGACAAAATTTCGAGCAAACTTGTGCTTGTTTGACTGTATGTATTATAATATACCTGTAATATATTTGTCAACGGATAAGGAGAAATTATATGTTTGACGCGCTTGTAATCGGCGGTGGAGTAATCGGCGGTTCGATTTTTAGGGAATTGACTAAGTATAAAGGTAGTTTTTGCTTGGTTGAAAAGGAAGAAGACGTTGCGATGGGCGCAAGTCGTGCAAACAGCGGTATCGTCCACGCAGGCTTTGACGCTAAGGAAGGCTCGTTAAAGGCAAAGTTCAACGTGCTTGGTAACAAGATGATGCCTAAGTATTGTGAAGACCTTGGCGTAAAATATCGCAACAATGGTTCGCTTGTTTTGGGATACGGTGAAGAAGACTATAACACCCTTTTAGAACTTAAACAAAGGGGTGAGAGAAACGGTGTAGAAAACCTGTCAATGCTAAACAGAGATGAGTTATTGGCTATAGAGCCCAACGTTCAAGACTCGGTAACTTGCGCGTTGTTCGCCCCAACGGGCGGTATCGTATGCCCATACGAACTAACCCTTGCTTCAATCGGCAACGCTATGGATAACGGCGGACAGTTACTTTGTGATTTTGAGGTATGTAAAATTACCAAAGAAAACGGAGTATTTAAAGTAATTGCAAAAGACGGTAGAGAAGTTTTAGCAAAAGTAGTAATCAACTGTGCGGGTTTTTATAGTGCAGAGGTTGCTAAAATGCTTGGCGACGATACTTTTGACGTTCAAGGAAGAAAGGGCGAATACATACTTTTAGACAGAGAAAGCGGAGATTTTGTTTCGCATACTTTATTTACCGCACCAACAAAAGCGGGAAAAGGTGTTTTGGTTACTCAAACTGTAGACAACAATATTTTGTTAGGACCTACGGCAACAGAACAAGGCAGAAGCGATTCTACAATCACCACTCCCGAAGGTTTAGGTTTTGTAACTGAAAAGGTTGCTAAAATGTGTAAAAACGTTCCGCACTTTAACACGATTACGTCGTTTGCAGGCGTTCGTGCATACTGTGATAGACACGACTTTATAATAGAGCATAGCCAAAAGGCAGAAGGTCTTATCAACTGCGCAGGTATTGAATCTCCAGGTTTAACGAGCGCGCCAGCCATTGCTAAATACGTTGTAGAAGACTTATATTCAAAGTTCAATGCTCTTGATAAAAATGAAAACTTCAACGGCAAACGTGAGCCAGACTATTTCTTTAAGAACTTAACTGACGAAGAAAAGAACGCGGTTATCGCAAAAGACCATAGATACGGCAAGATGATTTGCAGATGCGAACAAATTACCGAAGGCGAAATAGTTCGCGCAATACACGAAAACCCACCAGCACGTTCGGTTTCAGCAGTTAAGAGAAGAACGAGAGCAGGTATGGGCAGATGTCAAGGTGGTTTCTGTCAAGCACACGTAGTAGAAATTCTTGCAAGAGAGTTAGGGGTTTCTTACGAAGAGATAACTTTATCAGGCAAAGGCTCTGAAATAGTAGTGGGGAAAGTGAAATGAAAAAGAGTTACGATATAGTAGTCATAGGTGGCGGTCCTGCAGGTCTTGCAGCAGCCGTTTCCGCTTACGATAACGGAGTTAAAGACGTTCTTATTTTAGAGCGTGAACCAAGAACGGGCGGAATACTTAACCAATGTATTCACAACGGCTTTGGCTTAACGAGATTTAAGGAAAGTTTGGCAGGCCCCGAATACGCATATAAATTTGCGGTAGAAGCCGAAAAGAGAAATATTGAAACGCTTACCCAAACGACCGTTTTATCTATAAGCAAAGATAAAAAGGTAACGGCAATCAACAAGGAAAACGGAGTTTTCACAGTTGAAGCGAAAGCGGTTATTCTCGCAATGGGTTGTAGAGAACGTAGCCGTGGTGCGCTCAATATCGCAGGCTCACGTCCAGCAGGCGTTTTTTCAGCAGGAACGGCTCAAAAATACATAAACGTTAAAGGCTATATGCCAGGTAAAGAAGTTGTAATTTTAGGCTCGGGCGACATTGGTTTAATCATGGCAAGAAGAATGACCTTAGAAGGCGCAAAAGTTCACGCCGTTGCAGAAATCATGCCATATTCAAGCGGTCTTAAAAGAAATATCGTTCAATGTTTAGACGACTTTGGTATTCCACTATATCTTAACCACACGGTAACCGAAATTCGTGGGGATAAGAGAGTTACGGGCGTAACCATAAGCCAAGTAGACCAAAACAAAAAGCCTATTAAAGGCACCGAGAAGAGTTTTGACTGCGATACCATTTTGTTCTCAGTAGGTCTTATTCCTGAAAACGAACTTACCAAAGGTATGGGCGTGGAATTATCACCAAGAACAAAGGGCGCAGTAGTATACCAAAACAGAGAAACTTCCATAGAAGGCGTGTTCGCTTGTGGAAACGCATTGCAAGTTCACGATTTAGTTGACTTTGTTTCAGAAGAATCAGAACTCACGGGTAAAAGCGCTGCCGAATACGTATTAAACGGTGCAAAACCACGCGATACGATAAATTGTGTTCAAGGTAAAAATATAAACTACGTATTGCCTCAAAAAATTGACAAGAATGCCTCTGGTGATGTAAAATTATATTTCAGGGTAAGCAATACTTTCAAGAACTGCACTATCAAACTTGAATGTAATGGGAAAGAACTTATTAAAAGAGTAAAGAGAGTTGCCGCTCCAGGCGAGATGGAAACGCTCTTGCTTAAAGAAAGCCTTATAAAGAGTTTGGAAGGCGACGTAATTCTTTCGTTGGAGGAATCAGTATGAAAACAGTAAATCTTACCTGCGTAGAATGTCCTATGGGTTGTGCAATCGAAGTTCAACTTGACGGAGAAAGTGTAGTATCAGTTGTAGGCAACACCTGTCCACGTGGACTTGCTTACGCTAAAAACGAAGTGGTATGTCCCATGCGCGTGCTAACCACAACGGTAAAAAGTACAGACGGAAGAATGGTATCCGTAAAAACGGATAATCCTATAAAAAAGAGCAATATGTTTAGCCTTATGCAAGTTATAAACGGCATAACTGTTACCGCTCCCGTTAAAATCGGCGATATTATAATGAAAAACATCGAAGGCGACGTTAATTTAGTCGCTACCGACTGTTTAAAATAAGGTTTAAAGAAAAGCCTAAAATATAAGCTCAAAAGAGCAAAAGGTGGAAAATATGGTTATTGATTATTTTGGTAAAGATTTTAGCAAACTTGCAAACAAGAAATTGTTCTTGTTCGATATGGACGGAACAATTTATATGGAAGGCAAGCTTTTTAAGGGCGTTAACGAACTTTTGGCAAAAATAGTTGAAAAGGGCGGAAAATACGTTTTCATTACCAATAACTCATCAAAATCAGTTAAGGACTATATCGATAGACTTTCCGCAATGGGAATCCCTTGCGACGAAAGCAACTTTTACACGTCTACTCAAGCTTCTTGCGAACTTTTCAAAGACAGATTTAATGGTGAACTCGTTTACGCGCAAGGCACCGATTCTTTCTTAAAAGAACTTGGCGAAAACGGTATTAGATACACCACGAAATTAGAAGACGGTATCGGCGCAATTTTGGTAGCATACGACTCAGAACTAACAGGCTTAAAACTCAGAACGACGAGCGAAGTTTTAACTAAGTGTGACGTTCCATATTACGCAACCAACCCCGACTGGGTTTGCCCCGTAGAGTTTGGCTATGTTCCCGACTGTGGCTCAATGTGTTTCGGCTATGAAAAAGCAACGGGCAAGACGCCTATTTATATAGGAAAGCCCAACCCCATGATGATAAATCTTGCAAGGGCGAAATTTGGCGTTACGAGAGCCGAAACGGTTGTAATCGGAGATAGAATCTACACGGACATTGCTTCGGGTTATAACGCGGAAGTTGACACCATTTTAGTGCTTTCAGGCGAAGCGACCATTGCCGATTATCAAGCGAGTGATATTAAACCTACTTTCGTTCTCAAAGACGTAAGCGAAATATTAAAAAGCTTAAATAAATAGTTAGTTAAAAGGCTTGCAAACGCAAGCCTTTTTTAGTATACTTTACACGTTATGGATAAAAACAGAAAACTAAACTTATTAGGAATGGCGCTTTTGGTTATGGCAACCCTTGCTTGGGGTTCGTCATTCTTAATATTAAAAAACACCATAGAGCACGTTCCGGGATTTTTCGTAATAGCGATTAGGTTTTTGTTTGCGGCTTTGGTAATGTTTATCATTTTCTTTAAGAAGACGATAACCATGAACAAAAAGACTTTAATTTGCGGAATAGTGTTAGGCTTATCGACTGCCTTTGCATACCTCGTTCAAACGTGGGGGTTAAAATACACCACGCCTGCAAGAAATGCCTTTTTGACGTCAACTTATTGCGTTATGTGTCCATTTATGTATTGGCTATTATATAGATTAAAGCCAACGAGATATAACGTGTTTGCTGCAATAATCTGCATAACTGGTGTCGGAATGATTTCACTACTTGGCGGAAAGGGGGAAACAGGCTCAAACTTACTTCTTGGCGACGGTTTAACTCTTCTTTCGGGCGTGTTCTATTCTTTGCAAATCATATATATCGATAAGTTCCAAAAAGACGGAATAGATCCCATGTCGCTACTTACAATAGAGTTTTTAGTTGTAGGGGTTACGCTTGGTATTTCTTGGTTGATATTTGAACTTCCCGTGAGCGGTATAGGTGCAATATTAAACATAGGCGGAAGTCAATGGCTTAGTATATTATATTTAACGTTAGTATGCACCTTGTTCGCACAGTTTGCTCAAATAATAGGGCAAAGGTTTGCAAACCCCAACCAGTCTGCAATAATACTGAGTTTAGAAGCAGTATTCGGTGCAATGTTCTCTGTAATATTCGGCACAGAAAAACTGACGGTGTTCTTAGTGATAGGTTTTATTCTTACCTTCTCGTCTATTCTAATAAACGAATACAAGTTAGATCCAATAAAACTCTTTTGTAAGAAAAATAAAGAAAATTAAATAACAAAATTTTAAAATAAGGTAAGAGTTATGGTGTATATAGTACTTGGTGTAATTATTATTGTATTAGTCTTATTATTAATTTTCAAGAAACCCAAAAAGCATAGGGTAAAAGCTACTAAAATTGGAGAGTATGGGGAAGAATTAGTAAAGGAAGAAATAGGTCATAGTATTGATAATCAGCAGTATGTTATAAATGATTATTTTATATCGGAAGGCGATAAATCTATTCAAATAGACCATATAGTAATAAATCCGAGGGGAATATTTGTAATTGAAACAAAGAACTTTGCAGGAGAGATATATGGCTCGGATAGTCAACAGGAATGGACTCAGATTCTTGCAGATGGTAACGTAAGAAATACCTTCTATAACCCCGTAAAGCAAAATGCTACACATGTATATAATGTAATCAAAATAATTGGGAATTTGCCAGTTAATTCAGTGGTAGTCTTTGTTCGAAACAATATTCAATTTGTTCAATCTAAGAGTGTTGTTTCGTTGTCAGTGTTAAGAAAAGTATTAAACGAAGGACCAGAAGTTTTATCTGTTTCTCAAATGGAACAAGCGTATGCAAAGTTATTATTAAAAAGGTCTTACATAACAATAGAGAAACATGTTTCTAACATAAAACTCCAACAATACAAGTTAGATATGGGAATTTGCCCAAGGTGTGGAGCACGATTGGTTATAAGAAGAAGTAGCTCCGGTGAGTTTTGGGGATGCTCTAATTATCCAAAGTGTAAGTTTACAAAGAAAATAGAATATTAAAAAGAGACGGAAATTTTCCGTCTCTTTGATTTTATAAATAAATTAAAACTCTTTAATACATTTTCTCGGGCATTTGCTAACGCAAATTTTACAACCCGAGCATTTTGAATAGTCAATAACTGCAATGTTATCAACCATTGATATTGCTCCGTTAGGACAGTTTTTAGCGCATAAGCCACAGCCGATACATCCTACTTTACAAGCGCCCATAACGTCTTTACCCTTGCACTTCGTAGCGCAAGCAACGTAAACCTTAGCAGACGCAGGGATAAGTTCCACAAGGTTTTTAGGGCAGGCTATAACGCACGCGCCACAAGAACCACAAATGCTTCTGTCAACTACTGCAACGCCTTCTTTTAAGGATATAGCGTGGTTGGTGCAGATAGCTTTACATGAGCCACCGCCAAGACAAGCAGTAGAACAAACTTTGCTACCGCCTTGTAAAAGGCTTTGAGCAAAGCAACCTTCGTTGCCAACGTATTGGAATTTGTCAAGAGCATTTACACCGCCTGCGCAGCGAACAACTGCAAGTTTCTTTTCTTCAGCATCAAATGGTATTCCTAAAATTGCAGAAATCTCTTGTTTGTCTTCGTTAGACGTAGCACCGCAACAAGATAAACTTGCCTTGCCTTCAACGAGCGCTTTTGCGAAATCCGAACAGCCAGCGTATCCACAACCACCACAGTTAGCGCCTGCAAGATGCGAAGCAACTGCGTCCGCACGTTCGTCAGTTTTAACCAAGCAAAGTTTTGAAACTAAAACAATAAGCACGGCAAAAACGATGGAGATTACCGCAACGACAGCAATGACGATTAAAAGGGTATTAAAATTAATGCTTTTAAGTAAAAGTAAATTCATAATTCCCTCCTTATACCGAGAACACGAAGAAAGCCATTGCGATAAAGCAAGCGGCAATCATAGCGATCGGGAAGCCTTTAAGGTGTTTGTTGATAGGAAGTCTTGTAATCTTTTCTCTAAGTCCACTCATTATAACGATAGCGAGCGTAAAGCCTAAGCCGGCGAACAAGCCGTAAAGCACGGCAACGCCCATATTCATTGAAGAAATGCCTAAAAGCGAAATCATTTGCGCTTCATCGATAACGAGTTCAGCAACGCCTAATACCGCACAGTTTGTGGTAATCAATGGGAGATAAATACCCATAGCGTTGTAAAGACTTGGCGAGAATTTTTTGAGCGCCATTTCAATCATTTGAACGATTGATGCGATAACGAAAATGAAAACGATGATTTCTAAGAATTCAATTTTCAAAGGCGTCAACACGTAAACGTAAATGGGGTAGGTGATAAGACAGGTTATAGTCATAACGAAGGTAACCGCAAGTCCCATACCGAGCGCCGACTTAAAGTCTTTGCTAACGCCAAGGAAAGGACAAATACCTAAGAATTGAACTACGACGAAGTTATTGATAAAAACTGCCGAAACTATAATCATAATAAACTCAGCCATTATTTAACCTCCTCGTCGGTAGCGCAAACCTTATCAAGAGTTTGCGAAGCCATTGATAGTTGATATTCTTTCTTTGCTCTTTTCTTTTGGATAAGGCTTTGGCAAAGGCTGAACACCGCGATGAACACGCCGTATGTAAAGAATGCGCCAGAACTTGAAGCAAAGAAACCGATTTGGAAATCCCAAAGCACGATACCGAATATTGCACCCGCGCCGAGAATTTCACGAACGGCACCCATAAGCGTAAGGGCTAAGGTAAAACCTAATCCCATAAACAAGCCGTCAGCCGCCGAAGCAAGCACGCCGTTTTTACTTGCAAAACTTTCAGCCCTTGCAAGAATAATACAGTTAACGACTATTAAGGGTAGGTATAAACCGAGCGATTCGTAAAGGTCCGGAAGAAGTTTATCCATAACCAAACGCACGATAGTAACGAAAGTAGCGATAATCAAAACGAAGGCAGGAATACGAACTTGGTTAGGGATAACGCTTCTCAAAAGAGAGATTAAAACGTTACTGCAAATAAGAACGAATGTAACTGCTGCGCCCATGCCGATACCGTTCATAGCCATAGTGGTTAAAGCCAAGGTAGGGCAAGTGCCAAGCACGAGTTTTAAAGTGGGGTTTTGAGCAACTACGCCGTCAACGGCAATTTTTTTGAAGTTTGCTTTCTTCATATCAGTTGTCCCCCTTTAAATATTCTAAAACGCAGTTTACCGCGTTGCAACCAGCCTGAGCAGACATCGTAGCGCCCGAAACGGGATTTTTCTTTCCGTCAGTTGCTTTTGTGTTAGAAGTAAAATAAGTTTGGTAGTTATCCGAAATATCAATATAGAAACCTTTAAGGTAACTGTCGCCAAGTTTACTCATAAGGGTTTGTTTTGTATTTCCGTCAATAACCACTTTGTCAATTTTTTGACTTTGCCCGTCAACGATAACCTTTATCCAAAGTGTAACCGTTCCGCCCTTGTAACCTTCTTTACCCGTGGTCTTAAAAATCATATCGTGTTTAGCATTTTCATCGCCCACACGGAAGATTTTTTGTATCTCGCCAAAAGCGTAACTTTCTGCATCGTCGCCGTTTTCTGCGTCTAACACAACGTGGTATTCAGAAGAAGAAAGCGCTCTGCCATAAATTTTTTGTAAGGCTCTGCCCGTTCTTTCTTCGGAAGAAACGTATAAAACGTCGCTCAAAATAGAAATGCTAATACCCGAGATAAGAATTATAGCAAGTAGGGTAGCCGCGCACTTAAAGTAAGCGCTCTTAAAAAACTTTGCCATTAGTTCGCACCCCCTTTCTTTGCTTTTTTATAACCGAAAGGTCTTGGGATAATAAACTTATCAATTAGTGGAACTATAAGGTTCATTATAAGAATAGCGAATGAAACGACTTCTTTACCAGAAGAAACTCTCAATCCCGCCGTTATAAGTCCAAGCATTACTGCATAAACGATATTGCCAACAAAGGTGTTTGGCGAAGTGGTGTAATCGGTTGCCATAAACACCGCGCCGAGAATCAAACCGCCAGAAAGAATAGAAGGTAAGAACTCAGCAAAATCAAAACCGCAAAGGCAAACGGTGAATAAACCGGTAACCGCGATATAGATAAGTGGAACTGTTGGAGAAATGACCTTTCTAACAACCAAGTAAACACCGCCGATTAAAAGTGCTATTTTACAAGTTTCACCAATACAACCTGCAAGTCCCGTTCCTAAAAGCAAATCAAGGTTAGAAAGGGAAGCGACGGTTGGAGTAGCAAAGCCGTCTGTTAAAACGGTTGCACCCGTGAGTGGGTTGATAGACGAGCCACCGAGAATTGCACCGATAGAAGGAGCAACCCAACCGCTTGCCATAACCGAAGTGAAAGAAATGAAAGCAAAAATTCTTCCCGTAACGGCAGGGTTAACAAGGTTTTTACCCGTTCCACCGAAAATCATTTTAACAACGATGATAGCAAACGCGTTTCCAATAATAGGAACGTAAATAGGCGTTTGAACACCGATAGACATTGCGAACAAAAGACCTGTAACGCAAGAAGTGTAATCAAACCCTTGGATAATTTGCTTAAACTTTTTGCCTGTGATAAGTAGGTAAATAAATTCAGAAGCAACCGCACTTAACACCGAAACGACAAGAAGTAACGCCGCCATATACCCAAAGTAAACGATACCCATAATGCACGCGGGCGCGAGCGCAATGCACACGTCAATCATAATATGTTTAGTCGTTCTTGGGTTTTTAACGTGAGGGGAGGAGGAATAAGCGAAAATTCTATCAGCCATTTTTCTTCATCTCCTTAATTTTTACTTTAGCCAAAGAAATACTTTGAACGAGCGCGCGTTTAGCAGGGCAGTTGAATGCGCAAGAACCACATTCAATGCAGTTCATAGCGCCGTATCTCTCAGCGTTTTTGTAATCTCCTGCAAGCGTAAAGCTTTCAATATACATGGGCATAAGTCTCATAGGACAGTTTTTAGCACACATACCGCAGTTAATACAGTTTGTGGCGCTTTGCAATGAAATTTCCTCTCTTTGTAAGCACAAAAGTCCAGAGTCAGTCTTTCTTGTAAACTGATTAAGTCCAACTAACGCCTTTCCCATCATAGGACCGCCTGCAACCAACTTCATCGTCTGCTCAGAAAGTCCACCACAGTATTCAACGAGAGTGTTAAATGGGGTGCCGAGTGGAACTTTAAGGTTCTTAGGCTCTTTGACGCCGTTACCACTAACGGTAATAACCGTTTCGGTAAGCGGTTTATTAAGGTCTATTGCTTCGTAACAAGCAATCATAGTCTTAATGTTCTGAACGCAAACGCCAACGTCGAAAGGCATTTTGCCACAAGGCACTTTTCTGCCCGTGGTGCAGTAAATCAAATGCTTTTCGCTACCCATGGGGTATTGCTTTTTAAGAATAACCACTTCCAAATCGTCAAAGCGTTCAAACGCTTTTATGGCTTGGGGCTTATTTGCCTCTATGCCGACGATAATGCGGTTTATTTTAAGCGCAGCGGCAGCGTATTTAATACCCTTATAAATATCGTCCGTGCGTTCTAACATCAAACGATAGTCGCAGTTAAGATAAGGCTCACATTCAGCGCCGTTTATAATAAGAACGTCGAGCTGACTTTTGGGTGAGAGTTTAACTGCGGTTGGGAAACCCGCCCCGCCAAGACCAACAATACCTGCAAGCCTGATTCTTTCGATAAGCGAAGCAGGTGAGAAATCAGTCATGTCTTCAAAAAGCGTTTGACTTTCATCGTGGTTGTTTTCAATAACAACGTAAGTAAGTTTTTGCCCGAGTGCATTTACGATGTCTTCAATGCCGACAACCGTTCCTGAAACGGAAGCGAACACGTTAGCTGAAATAACACCGCTTGCCTGACCAACCATAACGCCCTTTTTAACGACGTCGCCAACTGCAACGCAGGGGATAGCAGGAGCGCCTATATGTTGAGACATACAAACGTAAACCTTTTCAGGTGCGAGCATGCTTTCAATGGGCTTGTCCTCGGTAAGCGATTTCCTATCGGGAACGTGAATACCGTATGGGTAATTTTTACCTTTTTTAATGCTCAAAGTATTTCTCCTTTTTAGAGATTGAATTTATAAAATTAAATTTTAATTTTCTAACAGTAAATAAAACGATAAAACCAACTGCAAGACCGCCTATGATACCCGTTAAAGAAAGGTATGGAAGATAGGAAAGGTATTCCATTGAGTCGGTAACCAAGCAAAACACCAAGTTTTGCACGGTAACGTTAAGGACGGCACCTGCAACGCTCGAAGCGACAATGCTTGCCTTGTTAAGCCAAAGAATAAGCGCGAGTTCTAAGGTAAGACTTAATACGCCAGCTGGAAGCGAATACATGATAGAAGAAATATTCCCACTAAAAATGCTTCCGAGTAAAATTTTAACGACGAGAGTTGCGTAACCGTAAACGCTACCCAAATAAATTCCCGCAAGCAAAATGAAAACGTTAGAAACACCCATTCTTGCGCCGGGTAAAATCAATGGCGGGAAAAGGCTTTCAAGGGTAAAAGCAATGGTCGCAAACGCGCAAAGCAAACCGCAAAGAGCAATCTTTTTAAGTTTTATATTTTTCATTGCACGCCTCCCGTTGTAGGTAAGGAAGGCGCTTTGTCTTTTAAGCCTACTATTTTAAGTTTATGCGGAACGCAAACGATAGCCGAATCGCCCTTTAACGACGGGGTGTAAACACAGTCTTTAGAAACCGAGCAGTTAGCGTCTTTAACCACCGCGGTTTTTTTTGCGTCGTCTATCTTGATAACGTTAAAGTGAGAGTTATCATGTCCGTAATAAACGGTCAAAGTATTAGCCGATTTATCGTAGACGATTTTATCGCTGAAACTATTGTCGGTAATCTGGGGATTAAAGCTTCCGTAGTTGTAAACGGCAACCTGCTTTCCGTCGACAAAAACGCCAAAGCCAAGGTTATCGCTTGAACGGGGAATAATTACAAAATAAACAAACAAAAAGGCAATGAGAACGGCAACTCCGATATACACGAATACGTCCCCAAACCTAAACGGTTTTGCCTTTTTAAAATGTATATACTCTGCGTTTTTCAAAATCTACCCCATCTTTACTTAAATATTTTACAACTATATGTCGAATTTGTCAATTCGTCATATTATAAATTTTTACATATATAGTTATATTAAATTAATATATATCAAGTCAATAATTTAAAAAGTAAAAAGCCCCTTGAAAAACAAAGGGCTTTAAGGTTTTAAATTTTTTTATTCAGCGTAGTAAACGGCTCTTGCTCTTGCAAAGAATATTGATAAAGCGTAAATCAAAACTGCGATAAAGATGAGCGCTTTAACGATAGAGAAGTTAAAGATAAGTGATACGAAGCCGAACATGATGAAAGCGATTAAGATAAATAACAACATATCGCCACGGTTGGTTTTTCTTATCGATAAGTTTACAAACGAGAAAACTATGCAAACGAGTAAAGTTGCAATAACCGCAAAGTCGATTATTGAGATAAGCATAAATTCAGGTGCAATAGCAACGTCGCTACCAACTACGGAAACGAAAGATGAAATAGCTTCTAATGGGAAGATAACGAATGCGCTGATTGCAAGAACGCCTGCAACTGCAAGGATAAGTAAAATTCCGTTTTCACGGATAACCGTCTTAAAGTAATAACCGACGATAGATTTCTTTTGGATAGCTTGGTCTTCTACGATAAGTCTAATATCGAAAGTTCTGTATCTAATAAAGGTGTAAAGGATAAGAACGAGTGCGCCAACCGCCCACAAGGTAAGGTTTACGTTTTGACCTTCTTTGAATAAAAGAATTTGAACTAACGCGAGTGGGAAAGTAATGGTGAGCGCGATTAACAATCCGTCGAGAGCAACCACTTTCTTGCTACCTGCAAAGAATGAAAGATAAAGGATAGCAGGGAGTGCATAGATAGCAAACTCGATAAAGTTCATGTTTTTAAGACCTAACGAATAAGCAGGGTGGAAAAGCATGGTGGTAAAGCAAGTGCAAACTGCAGCCGCACATAAAATTCCAAAGAAAGAATACTTCTTAAAAATGGTCTTGTAGTAACCAGATAAAGAGTTAGTGGTGTATACTACGTTAGATTCTTCAAGGTCAGCGTCAAAGCGAACGGCGTTTATAATCAAAAGCGCAACGCCAACAACGAAAAGTCCAGCAGCAAAAGCAATTCTAAAAATAGAAAGGACTTTAAGAACAACGAACGCGTAAACTATAAACAAGATAGCGGTGAGAATCATGCAGATAGCGATAGCATCGGTAATTCCCACTTTGTTTTTCTTTGACTTAGCGATAACGTAGATAACGTTAAGCACGAAGAACAAACCTAAAACGCAAGCGGAGTAAATAAGATAAGGTGTTCCCTTAACGGCTTCCCAAAGTCCGCCGATGTATCCGAGAGCGATAAAGGTTGAAGCGAGCGCGGTAAACAAAAGCGCGTGAATAATGTAACCGCTTTTGAAAATTTGCGCAAAGTAACAAGGTTTTTTAACTTTGTCCATAATAAACTCCTTGAAAAAAGGTTGGTTTCTAAAAAATTACTTAATATAGTATATCGTATAAAATGATTATTGACAAGCATTTTTTTAAAATTTGAAAAATATAAAATAATATTTTGCAAAAACACTTGATTTATTTGCGAGTGTTATTTAAAATATAAAGTTGATGAATAAGTTTATTTCGAACACCCCATTAATGGATATAACGGTAACCTGCGCTTCGGGGATAGAAAAGACGGTAAAGAGCGAACTTGCAAGGCTTGGGTATAACGATGCGCCTGCAATCAACGGCGCAATTACTTTTAAGGGCGACGCGCTCGCTGTTGCAAGATGCAACGTAAATCTTCGTTCGGCAGACAGAGTATATATAAAACTCAAAGAGTTTCCCGCGCTCGACTTCGACTCTTTGTTTGAAGGTGTTTTGTCTATTCCATGGCAGGATATAATTCCCAAAGACGGAAAGATATTAGTTAATGGAAAAAGCGTTAGGAGTAAACTTTTTGCTCTTTCCGCTTGCCAGAGCATAGTAAAAAAGGCTATAATAGAAAAAATGTCAAAATCGTATGGGAGTTCCTATTTTTCGGAAAAGGGCGCAGCCTACGAAATAGAGTTTGCAATATATAAAGACGTTTGCAGTATATATCTAAACACGAGCGGAGCAGGGCTACATAAACGCGGTTATAGAGATTTAGTAGGTATTGCCCCTATCAAAGAAACGCTTGCGAGCGGACTATTGCTAATGAGCGACTTTTACTACAAGCGTCCGTTTAGAGATCCCTTTTGCGGTTCGGGAACGCTTGTTATCGAAGGTGCAAAGATAGCGCTCAATATCGCGCCGGGGCTTGATAGAAAGTTTGCCTTTAACGAATGGAAAGGTTTTGATAAAAAACTTTACGATTTGGCGATAGAAGAAGCCAAGGACAAGGAAGAACGCAGTAGACAAATAGACTTTGTTGGAAGCGATATAGATCCAAAGGCAATAAAACTTGCGAAAAGACACGCAGAAAGGGCGGGGATAGCCGATAAAGTTCGCTTTGAAGTTTGCGACGTGGGAAGGTTAAAACTTGACGCTCCGCAAGGGACGATAGTAAGCAATCCACCCTATGGTGAGAGAGTTTACGATAAAGAGCAAGCGGAAGAATGTTATAAAAACTTAGGCAAAGCCTTAAAGCAAAGTCCAGGGTGGTCGGCGTTCGTTATAACGAGTGCAAAAAACTTCCCCAAACATTTTGGCAAAAAACCTGATAGGGAAAAGAAGATTTTTAACTCTAACAAAGAGTGCAGATATTATTACTATTACGGACAAAAAGGAGATTTATCATAATGGTAGACGGAAAAATTTTAATAGAAAAGCTTTTAAGATATGCAAACAAGCATTTGCATTTAAGTTCAAGGGACGTAATATACTTCCGCAACTTGCTACTTCGCGAGTTCAAGTTAGACGAGCCTTGTGAAGACGCAGGTGATTTAGCGTTTATCGACGCACTTGACGTGCCTGATATGTTGGTTGCAGAAATTGAAAAACTCGCTTTGGAAAAAGGTCTTTGCGAAGAGGGTTATGAAAACCTTTACAGCACCTATATTATGGGTATTTTATCTCCTAAGCCATCTGAAGTTAACGCAGAGTTTTTAAGATTAAAGCAAACCGAAGGCATCGAAAAGGCTTGCGAATATTTCTTTAATCTTTCAATAAAGAACAACTACGTTCAAAAAACTGCAATCAGCAGAAATATGAAATGGGAATTTAAGGACGGCTCTAAGTTCTTAGAAATAACGGTTAACCTTTCAAAGCCTGAAAAGGACAACAAGGAAATAGCAAAGCTTTTAACCGCTGCCCCAAAGAAAGGTAAATACCCAGCATGTTTCTTGTGTAAGGAAAACGAAGGTTTCCAAGGCACTTTAACCCACCCTGCAAGAGAAAACATAAGAACTATCTCTTTAACCTTGGGTGGAGAACCTTGGTTCGTTCAATATTCGCCATACGCATATTATAACGAACACATGATTGCTATAAGCGAAAGTCATACGCCTATGCACATTGCAGGGGACACTATCGATAAACTTTTGGACTTCGTAGACTTTTTCCCAAATTATATGATAGGCTCAAACGCAGCCCTTCCAATAATCGGCGGTTCAATACTTAACCACGAACACTTCCAAGGTGGAGAACACTTAATGCCAATGCACTACGCACCATTAAATACAATGCTTCGCGACTTCAAGTGTCCTGCGCACAAAAAAGTTAAGTGCGGTATCGTTGACTGGTATAACAGCGTTATAAGATTACAAAGTGCAAACAGGTCAGAAATCGCAGCGCTCGCAAAAGAGATTATAAACGCTTGGGCATCTTATACCGACGAATCTTGTGGAATAATTGCCGAAACGGACGACGGAGTTCGCCACAACTCGCTTGCTCCCGTATGCCGTAAGGTTGGCAAGGAATATATATTCGACCTTATTTTAAGAAACAATTTAACCAACGAACAATATCCAGACGGAATTTTCCATGCTCATCCAGAGTATCACAACATTAAGAAAGAAGGCATAGGCTTAATCGAAGCAATGGGCTTATTCATTCTTCCAGGAAGATTAAAGAAACAACTTGCGATGATAGCAGAAATTCTCTGCGGAAAGGCAGAATACAAGCCTGAAGAATTAGAAAACCCCGAAAACTACTTGTATGCTCATAGGAACATGATAAAAGACCTTATGGTTTTCGAAAAGGCAAAGGATATGATTGAGGCAGAAAAGAGAGTTACCGACAAGGTAAACGAAATTTGCAAGAACATACTTTTCAATACTGCAGTATTCAAAACGGATATGGCGGGAATACAAGGATTCAACCGTTTCTTAGCATCGGTTGGCATCATTCAACACGGTTAATATAATAATGGAGATAAATTTATGAAAGTTTTAGTTACAGGCGGAGCAGGTTACATAGGCTCACACACAATGGTAGAATTATTAGACGCAGGTCACGAAGTTGTTTGTATAGACAACTTTATGAACAGTAAATACGAATCAATCAACCGCGTAGAAAAGATTACCGGCAAAAAGGTAAAGTTCTATGAAGGCGACATTCGTGATAGAGCAATCTTAGACAAGATTTTCACCGAAAACAAGATTGATTCAGTTATCAACTTTGCAGGTTTAAAAGCAGTTGGCGAATCTGTTGAAAAACCTTTAGAATACTACGAAAACAATATCGAAGGTCTTTTGATTTTATGCTTTGCAATGAGAGATCACGGTGTTAAAAACTTAGTTTTCTCATCTTCTGCAACCGTTTACGGCAAGCCAAAGAGCGTTCCAATTAAGGAAGATTTCCCACTTTCGACTTCTAACCCATACGGAAGCACAAAGTTGTTTATCGAATATATGCTTAAAGACTTGTATAAAGCAGACGCGTCATTCAATATCTGTATTTTAAGATACTTCAACCCCGTTGGCGCACACGAATCAGGTCTTATCGGCGAAGATCCCAAGGGTATTCCAAACAACTTATGCCCATATATCACTCAAGTTGCAGTTGGCAAGAGAGAATATCTCGGCGTGTTTGGTAACGACTACGAAACACATGACGGAACGGGCGTTCGCGACTTTATCCACGTTGTTGACCTTGCTAAAGGCCACGTTCTTGCAGTTAATAAACTTGCTGAAAACCCAGGTTTAATCATAGTAAACCTTGGCACAGGCACAGGTTACTCCGTATTAGATATGGTTCACGCGTTTGAAAAGGTAGTAGGAAAGCCTATTCCTTACAAAATCATGCCACGTCGTCCTGGTGATATCGGCGAATGTTATGCAGATCCATCTCTTGCATACGAAGTTTTGGGATTCAAAGCAACTAAAACCATCGACGATATGTGTCGCGATGCAATGAATTGGCAAACCAAAAACCCCAACGGTTACGATGATTAGTAAAGTAAAGCCCTTGCCGAAAGCAAGGGCTTTTTATAAGTATGAAAGATAAAATTTTAGATAAACTTTTTGAAATTAAAGAACAAAGCCTTCAAAAGTTTACGGCAAAACTAATTCCCAATATAGACCAAAAAACGGTTTTAGGCATACGAACGCCAAAACTTAAACAACTTGCAAAAGAGTTGTTTATAAAAGGCGATTATCAAGATTTTTTGTATAGCCTTCCACACGACTATTTAGAAGAAAATCACCTTCACGCATTCTTAATAAGCCAAATAAAGGACTTTGACGAGTGTATAAAGAAGACAAATGAATTTTTGCCTTTTGTCGATAACTGGGCAACGTGCGACAGTTTTAAGCCAATGATTTTTAAGAAAAACAAAAATGAGCTTTTAGTGGAAATTAAAAAGTGGCTTAAAAGCGAGCAAGTGTATACAGTTAGGTTTGGTGTCAATATGCTCATGACTCACTTTTTAGACGAGGATTTTAAAGTTGAATACGCCCGTTTAGTAGCAAACGTAAAACAAGACGATTACTACTTAAAAATGGTGGTAGCGTGGTATTTTGCAACCGCGCTTGCAAAACAATGGGAAAGCGTGATTTCAATAGTTGAACAAAGGGTTTTGCCTGATTGGACTCACAACAAAACCATTCAAAAAGCAGTTGAGAGTTTTCGTATCACGAAAGAGCAAAAAGAATATCTTAAAACCTTAAAAATAAAGGAGAAAAAACAATGAAAAAGATAGCCGTAATTTTAGCGGACGGAATGGAAGAATTAGAAGCCTTAACCCCCGTAGACGTGTTAAGACGCGCAGGGGCAACGGTTGACACCATTTCTATAAAAGAAAAGATAGTAACTTCTTCGCACGGCGTAGGCGTAGTGGCTGATAAACTTATAAATCAAGTGGACTTAGACGTTTACGATGCAATCGTTTTGCCAGGCGGAATGCCAGGTGCTAAAAATATTTCAGAAAATCAAACAGTCGTAAAAGGTGTAGAAAAAGCCTTAAATCAGGGCAGACTCGTTTCGGCAATTTGCGCATCGCCTGCGGTAATACTTGCAAAACACAATTTGCTTAAAGGGTATACGGCAACGTGTTATCCCGCGCCCGATTTTGTCAATGCAATAGGCAGTAACTACGTAGATAAAAACGTATGCGCAAGTAATAACTTGATAACGGCAAACGGACCAAAATCCGCATTTGAGTTTTCATTTGCAATTTGCGAATATTTAGAATTAGTTCCAAGGTTTTAATAAAAAGAAAAATCAAAAAAGGCAGGTTTTACCTGCCTTATTTGATTTGGTAAGTTATTTTTCAAGGACAAAACTAAATCCGTCAACTTCTATTTTGAGCGTTTTACCGTCGCAAAAACAAATTTGGTCTTCAACTTTAATTTGTTCATCGTTTACCTTTACCCAAGTAGAAGGTATTACTTCGCCACCGCCAATCATAGTCATAGTTCCGTCTGCATTTAGGGTGATTTTTACAAAGTCTTTGGTTAAAACCATTCCCATATAACTTTCGCCTTCTTCAAGTTCTATTAAAACTCCGTCTTCATAAGCGGTAAAACTCTTAAAATGGTATTCACCCTCTTGCGATTTCGAACAACCAGAGAAAGCAAAACACGAACAAAGCAAGCTAACCGCAACAAGCATAACTAAAAGTCTACTAAATTTTTTCATAAACCAACTCCTTCTTTGTGAAAAAAACTAATTCCCCACAAAACACTATATTTTCCTACATAATAATTCATATTTTATGAATTGTCAACAAAAACCGAATAAAAATTTATAAAATATGAATATTGATAAGGTAAGGAAAAGAAAAAAGGAAAATGAAAGTATTTGGCGAAAGGGTAAAGCAATGTCTTAAAGAGCAGGGGATTACCCAAAAGAAATTAGCAGAAAGTCTAAATATACAGCCGTCAACTTTATGCGAATGGTTAAACGACAATAACGAACCGCCCATGCAAAGCATATGTGACATAGCGTGCGCTTTGGACGTATCAACCGATTATTTATTTGGATTAAAAGACAGTTAATTTTTTGTGCAAAAATATTAAGTAAAAATAATTGCTAATTA
>JAFVWA010000102.1 GCA_017501885.1 Clostridia bacterium
ACTACATATCACTAAATATAGTACATAAAAGAGTAAATATACACCATATATTGTGTTTTGTCAACATAAAAAAACAAATCGGTATAAAAATTGGTATAAATTTTGTATTTTTTGTATTGTAAAACAAATGTCAAAACGTAAAAATCTTTCCGTAGCGTAATCGGATAACGCAATCGCCTCCTAAGCGATAGACTGTGGGTTCAATTCCCGCTGGAAAGGCCACAGAGATTGTCTAAAATGGGCGATCTCTTTTTATTTTTGGCTTTAGACGGGCAAAAAGAACGGTTTTAGACTTATATCAAACGAACCATAAACATTTTTATAGACAAAGTTGGACTAAATTAGACAATGCCTATTGACAAACATATTTTAAAAGAGCATAATTGAAGTATCAAAAAATTGGAAGGCGCGTTATGACAACAAAATTGTTTGAAAGACTTGTTACCAAATTCTCTATCAAAGTGGCTGACTTAATTAAGTATTTAGAAATTTCAAAGGCAACAATTTACAATTATAGAAATCTTGAAAACTTCTCTGATATACCTAAGGATAAGCAATATAAAATATTCTATTTGTTCGGTAAGGAAACAGAAGAAGAATTGATTCTTGTTTTGGATGAGTCAGACCCCGATATTTTAGCCAAGTACGTTAATCGTATTTCAAGCATTTTGAAAGGTAGTGTTCAAGAGAAAAAAGAAGCTTTAGCTTCGATTGAAGAACTTGAAGCTACCAATGAACGTCTTGTAAAAGAAGTAGCCGCATTGCAAAGACAGTTGCAAATGATTCAAGGACTAAAAGATATAGACGAGTTCACGAGAACCGTTTTGCTTGATAAGGTTGCGACTATAACAAAAGGAGCAACAACCGCTGAAATAAAAGAATTTATAGACTATTTGGAGATTTTTGATAAGTATCGTCAAGCTATGAAAAGAGGAGATAAATAATGGGATATTTGTACTTAAACTTCCTTGACAACTTGGAAAAAGGAAGCAAGAGTTGGGACGATTTTTATACCACATCGCTTACCGAACAATACGAGGTGTTAAAAAGAAAACTTGGCGGTTACGCAAGTGAAACTCTCCAAGAGTTTATAGCTATGGCGTTCCCTGCAAACACGTCCAAGTATTATAATATATCTATGCCGTCTTTTGACCGTAGAATGAAAGAAAATCGGCTTGGCAAACAATGTATATACAACATTGTCATTAGACCTGAAAAGGACAGTTATTTATCTCATATTCTTCCGTCTAACTACGATTTTATTATAATTGGTGATGTAACGTTTGGTAGTGTTATCGACATCACGGTTAAAGGAATTGAGCTTATTGATAGCAAAGTTGCGAAATTTGGCGAGAAAAAGGTTCTTTGTACTGCGGCGTGTGCTTTTAGTAAAAAGGAAATTCCTAATAGAATTACGGGTAGAACAAGTCAGGTCGCAGACTACGGAACAAGAGATATGCACGATGCTGTTCTCACTAACGATTTTGTGGCCTCTCTTTCAAACGACCTTTATCCCGTTCCGCATCCCGAAAGAGCAATAAAGGCTTTTTCTGAATGGCAGAAATATATAAACTTCAGAAAGTATTATTTGGGAAAGCAGTCTGAAAGATGTGAAGAAATAACGGAAATAGCCGTTTGCAATTCTTATATGATAACAAAAGAAGCGTATCGTAGAAATGAAGACGCTTTTTCGGCATACCTTTTGGATGGTATTGAACAGTTTTCAAAGGGCGAACAAATCATTTTATCCAAAGAGGTTGCCGGCTCTGATAGTTTCCCTTTGATAAGAATTGAAATTGCAAAAAATAGAAAGCAAGTTCTTTCTGACACGTATGGACGTAACGGAAAAGGAAAACCGAAATGCGAAGTAAATCTTCAGAGATACACAAGAGAATCTATGGGTGTATCTTCTATTCAGCCTAAATATGATGAAAAAGGAAATATGAAAGGCTTGAAAGCATATTTGTTGGGTGAACGTTATTTGTTTACTTACATTGACGTTGAACCTGACTTGACTGCGCTTAATAAAAAATACGAAAAAGATTATGCAAGTGCTTGTGCTGAAATAGATGGCAAGTATCTCACTATTATAAATAGCGAACTTGTCAAGTTTATGGAAGCTCAAACTCCTAGCGTGCGTAGAATGTACGATGTAAAACTTGCTCAATATAAACAAGAACTTGACAATTCTCTTGAAAGAGATATTGAAGAAAATAGCGATAAAGAGATAAAACGAGCTTATGAAGCAGAGCTTGCCAAGAAACTTGCTCCGCTTGATGCTCAAAGAAGGAAAAAGCACGATGAAATCCGTGCGAATATGAAAAAACTCAAAGACAAAAAGTTGTCGGAAGATGAGTATGATGAAGAATATGAAGATTTGAGGACTCTTGCTGAAGCAGTTGACCACGAATATTATCAAGAAGTTAATAAAATCAAAGCAAGTATTTCTATTCGTGATTTTTATGTTCGTAGAAACCAAGAATTCCTTTCAAAAAAGGAAAAGAGCTTGGCGATAAGTTTTCAGTCCGAGATTGAACATATCAAGAAAGAAAAGAAAGGACAATTAGAAGTTCAATACAGAAGTTCTATTGAAAACGAAAAGACTGAGGTTAAAGAAAGACTTCAATCTAAACTTAAAGCAGATAAAGCTGAAAAGGTTGAAAACGAAACTGTTCGCAAGTATTTAATTTATTTCAGACCCGAAGATACTAACGAAAAAGTTAAGGATTTAGAAAAGCAGATTGAAGCTATTGATGCTAATTATTTGACATATGATAACCGTGCAGAAAAGGCTAAAATCGAAAGACAAGAAAAGGCATTAAATTCAATTCTTGGCGGCTATGTTAAGAACCCGTTCTTGCCTACGTATTTGTTCTCTCCCGAAACTCTTGCACAAACGGTTAGAGATACGACAAAAGAGCCTGAATGGTGTTTGGAAAGCTTGAATGATAGACAAAAGCTTGCGGTACGTCGTGCGCTTGCAAGTGAAAGTTTATTTCTCTTGCAGGGCCCGCCCGGTACGGGAAAAACCCAAGTTATTGCAGAAATAACGGCACAGCTTACCAAACAAGGTAAAAAAGTTTTGATCTCATCTGAAACACATAAGGCGATTGACAACGTATTTGAACGTTTGCCTAAAATCCCTGAAATCAGACCACTTCGTTTGATTCCTTCTCAAAACGGAAAAGAAACAAATTACAGTCCTGAAAGATTGGTAGATAACTTCTATCTTAATATAAGTGGAAATCTCGAAAAGCAAGTTAGAAGATTTGAACATTTTGAAGAAACAAAACTTGTTTTCGATGAACAAATGAAAGCTCTTCGTTTTGACTACGAAAAGGTTCTCAAATTGAAGAGAGATAATGCAAATATCGAAAGAGAGCGTACTTCTCTAATTGATTTGATAAACAAGTTGAATATAGAACTTGAACAAATTCGTGAAACACTCTCGATTGCAAAAGAAGAAACTGAAAAGTATAGAAGAACAAACAAATATATCGAAAGCTATCGTTTTGATGGTGAGGGTACGGTTGAAATCTATATGAAAAAGTTCAGACGAGAAGTTCAGGACTTGCTTTTGGCTTTTGCTTGTTTGGAAGAAGTTTCGCTTGACAAGGTTTATGAGCTTGCAAGAATAGATGTCGAAGCGGTTCGTGATGAACTTAACTCTATCCTTTCCGAAGATATTATCGTAAAATTAAAGAGTCGTCAGCAAGAACTTCGTGGTATATTAAGTGGTTTGCGTGACCCTGATACCGACGAAGCACCTGAAGAAGGCGATGAAAACTACGAAGAATATAAGAAATATCAAACTGAACTCAAAAATGTGGTAAATTCCATAAAGACAGCTCAGAGTTCTGCTACTTTTGACTTTTCGGAAAGCATTGTCTTTGCTCTCGTTCCGTCTATTATCAACTCCAAAGAGTTGTTAAAGCAACTGCCCGAAGATCTTACTGCGTTCAAGATAAAATTGCAAGGCATTGTTAATTCGATTAAATCAAATCTTGATGTTAAAATATCTTCTCTTTCACAA
>JAFVWA010000103.1 GCA_017501885.1 Clostridia bacterium
CTTTCTTTGAATTTAACTACATGTTAATGCAAGGATATGACTTCTTACACTTAAATAGAGAATACGGTTGTGTTTTACAAGTCGGTGGTGATGATCAATGGAGTAATATGCTTGCCGGAGTTGACCTTATTCGTAGAAAAGAAAAGAAGAACGCATATTGCCTTACTTGCACGCTTTTACTTAATAGCGAAGGCAAAAAAATGGGTAAAACACAAAAAGGCGCTTTATGGCTTGATGAAAATAAGACTTCTGCCTATGATTTTTATCAATATTTTAGAAACGTTGAAGACGTTAAAGTCGAAGAATGTATGCGTCTTTTAACCTTTATGGACCTTGATGAGATTAAAGAATTGACCAAATATCAAGATGAAAGAATGAATGCCGCAAAAGAAAGACTTGCTTTTGAAGTTACAAAACTTGTTCATGGTGAAGAAAAGGCAATTTCTGCTCAAAAACAAGCGCGCGCTGCTTTTGGTGGTGGTGTTACAGAAGATATGCCAACTGTTGAACTTGATAGGTCTATTGAATTTGTATCTGACCTTTTAGTTAATGCAAATCAGGCTAAATCAAAGGGTGAAGCAAAGCGTCTTATTGAAGGTGGCGGTGTGTCACTTGACCAAACTAAGATTTCTGATCCTTTTTTAAAAATTCCCGAAGACCTTGTTGGTAAAGGTGAATTTATTCTTCATAAAGGCAAAAAAGTTCATATTAAGGTAATCTTAAAGTAAAATGAACGACGGGTATAAAACGGTTAACGAAGAATTTCAAAACGTAACCGTTATAGAAAAGTCTAAGTTTATATGCTATCTTAAAGGCATCGAAAACGAAGAACAAGCAAAAGACTTTATTTTATCAATTAAAAAACTAAATTCTTTGGCTAATCATAACTGTTATGCTTATATTGCCGACGAAAAAGGACTAGTCATGAAGTTTTCTGACGACGGAGAACCGCAAGGAACGGCAGGGCTTCCTATGCTTGAGGTTTTGAAAAACAAAGGTCTATATAAAACGGTTGCCGTTGTGACAAGGTATTTTGGTGGTATAAAACTCGGCACAGGTGGTCTTACGAGGGCATATGGTGGTGCTGTTTCCCAATGTGTCGAATTGTCAAAAGTCTTAAATATGGAACGAGGCTCATACTTTGAGATAGTTTCTGACTATGAAAATTATTCTGCATTACTCCGTGCAATATCCGTGCCAGAAATAAGTGTTTTAAATACAGATTTTGGTGATAAAATTACTGTGTCAATAGCAATCAAGCAAGAATTCATTGATAAATTTTTACCTAAACTATCAGATATTTACAAGGGAAAACAAGAATATTCACAAAAACAAACCGAATATTTTTCTTTTGAAAACGTATGTCAAAAATAACTTCTTTATCAATTCAAGAAAAGAATAAAAACCGCTGCAATATTTTTATTGACGGCGATTTTTTTATGGGAGTTCCAATTGACTTAGTGTATAAGTATTCCTTAAAAGTTGGTATGGAAATCGACTCTGATGAATTGAAAAGAATTACCAATGAAAAGGATTATTTAGAAGCCTTCGAAAAGGCAACAAATTACTTGTCTAAATATTTAAAAACAAAGAAACAGGTTCAAACATATCTTTTAGGAAAGGGCTATTCATTAGAAACAGCAAACAACGTTATTAGTAAACTAATTGATTATGGATTTATTAACGATAAAGAATTTGCAAAAAGATATATTGAAAGCAACAGTAATACACAAGGGGTTAATTTGTTAAAATATAAACTTATGATGAAAGGACTAAGAAAAGAAGATGTTTCAGAAGTTTATGAAGATTCTCAAATTGACTCAAAAGAAAATGCAAAAAATCTTGCATTAAAGAAAATGAATGGCAAAGAAAATACAAAAGAAAATCTTGCTAAGGTTTATAGGTATTTAATTTCTAAAGGTTTTACATACGAAGATGCAACGTTTGCAATTGATTTTATAAAACAGGAGCAATAATGGAAAGGATTTTAACAAATTCTCAAATGAGAGATGCAGACAAATATACTATTGATAAACTTGGTATATCGTCCGAAGAATTGGTTGAACGTGCAGGTTTAGCAGTTGCTGATGAGATAAATAGAAGGTTTTTGGGTGGTAGAATCTTAGTTTGTATAGGTAATGGTAACAATGGAGCAGACGGACAAGTCGTTGCAAAATTACTTTCTACTAGACACGGTTTTACAGTTAATACTATAAACGTATCAAATGGAATATTCAAGGCTTTTGAAAAAGAATACGATATAATTGTAGATTGTATATTTGGAACAGGGCTTAATAGAGAAGTAGAAGGAAAATATAAAAAAGCAATAGAGTTGATTAATGCAAGTAATGCTTTCGTAGTTTCGTGTGATATTCCAAGCGGTCTTAATGGTGATACCGGCATTCCCATGGGAATTGCTGTTAAATCAAATCTTACTATTGCCATTCAAGAGTTTAAACTTGGACACTTTATAAATGACGGACCTGATTATTGCGGAGAAGTGATTGCTAAAGATATAGGTATAAGTATTTGGGGCGACGACTACGTAACAAGATTATCAAAATCTTTTGTTAAGACCTTTTTTGATGAAAGGAAGAGAAACGTTCACAAAGGCAATTTTGGCAAAGCATGTGTCTTCGGTGGTAGTAAATCGTTTCCAGGTAGTGTTTTATTGTCATTAAATGCTTTAACCACTTTAAAAATGGGTGTGGGCTATTCAAACATTGCTTTTCCAGAAACTATATATAAAAGTGTAGCAGGAATAATTCCAGAGTGCACAGTTACGCCTATAAAAGATGAAAATGGCAACGTTGTTTTTGCCGAAGAGTCTTTAAAAAACATTATAAAAAACAATGCTATTTCTTTTGGAATGGGTATAGGCGTTAGTATTGAAGTATATAAAGCCCTTGAATACTTACTCAAAAATTATAAAGGGAACCTTTTGATAGATGCAGACGGACTAAATACGCTTGCAGAATATGGTTTGGATATTTTAAAAAGTGCAAGTTGTAATATCGTGGTTTCTCCGCATATAGGGGAGTTTTCAAGACTTACAAAAAGAAGTAAACAAGAAATTCTTTCTAATGAGATTGAAATTGCGAAAGGTTTCGCAAAACAATATAACGTAGTTGTTGTTCTAAAGAGTTCCTCATCTATAATTACTGACGGTGAAAAAGTTGTATTAAACACCACCGGTTGTTCTGGACTTGCAAAGGGAGGAAGTGGAGACGTTTTATCAGGTGTAATTTGTGGGCTTTTAGCAAGATGTGAAAACCATTTTGACGCAGCTTGTGTTGGCCCGTATATTTTTGGTTTAGCTGGGGAGTTTGCGCAAAAAGAACAAAATGAATATTCTATCACAGCGACCGACGTAATCAATAATATATATAAAGCAATAGATTTTGTTAGGGATTAAATATACCAAAACCGCTTGTAAAAAGCATGATTGACAAGTATACGTTTATTACAATAAGTATTGGCATCAAAACCATCATAAAAATACTTTTTAATCGGTATTTTTTTATAAACATACATACGTATATTGCTGTTGCCCCACCTAATATTCCCGCTATAAATAGTTTCGAATCGCCAATTGAAACGTTTTCCTC
>JAFVWA010000104.1 GCA_017501885.1 Clostridia bacterium
AAAGATTTTTATAGTTAGCCATAGTATTCTCCAACAAACATTATACTACTAAACGACGTTAAAATAAATAGAAAAACAAAAAATTCAAACTAAAAACACGAATATTTCGCGGTTAATTAAATTTTCGTTGACTTTTTAAAGTTTTTAGAGTAATATAATAAAAAAGATATTTACAAGGGGTATACAAACATGTTAGCTTTATCAATAATAAGTTTCATTTTGTTTTTTATCATATACGTTGCAGCAGGTATCGTTTGCGGAAAAATTTGCGCAGACATAATTCGTTTTAAGAATAAAGACCATTCTGAACTTTTATGGTTCTGGGCAGGCGTGTTCTTAAACTTTATCGCGGTGTTCATGACGCACATGGTAAAAGAAAAGAAAGACTAAAAAAGTAAAAACTAAAAGCACCCTTTATAAAAAGGGTGCTTTTTTAATAAAGGCTGTGTCACAAAACTGTGACACAGCCTTTTATTTTACATTAAGCTTCTATAAAGTTTTTCTATATCTTCAACAGAGCAGTCTTTGGGGTTGCCAGGTCTACAAGCGTCGTTAAACGCATCGACAGACATTTGATGCACGTCTTCTTCTTTAACTACTCCTTTAAGTGAACAAACGATGCCAACGTCTTCGGCAAGTTTGCTAACGGCATCAATAGCCGCTTTGCGGTATTCAGCTTGAGTCATATCGTCAACGCCTTTAACACCCATTGCGCGTGCGATTTCGCGATATTTTTCACCTGTAGAGTCAGCGTTATAAGTCATTACCGCAGGGAGCAAGGTAGCGCATGCTTTTCCGTGGGGCATGTCGTAGTAAGCTGAAAGAGTATGTGCCATAGAATGGTCAACGCCCAGTCCAACGTTTGAGAAGCCCATTCCTGCAATATATTGACCAAGCGCCATTCCCTCTCTGCCTTCTGCGGTGTTTTGAACAGCTCCGCGTAGCGAACGGGAAATAACTTCAATAGCCTTTAAGTGGAACATATCTGAAAGTTCCCATGCTCCGAGAGTAATGTATCCTTCAATAGCATGTGTTAAAGCGTCCATACCCGTTGCGGCAGTCAATCCTTTGGGCATAGAAGCCATCATTTCAGGATCAACAACGGCAACTACGGGGATATCGTGAGCGTCAACGCAAACGAATTTACGTTTCTTTTCAACGTCAGTAATAACGTAATTAATGGTAACTTCAGCAGCCGTTCCAGCAGTAGTAGGAACTGCAATGATAGGAACGCAAGGTTTTTTAGTAGGAGCAACGCCTTCTAATGAGCGAACGTCTTCAAACTCAGGGTTTGCAATAATGATGCCGATTGCCTTTGCAGTAACCATAGAAGAGCCACCGCCAATAGCAACTATACAGTCGGCACAAGCGTCTTTGAAAGCCTTAACGCCTGATTGAACGTTTTCAATCGTTGGGTTTGGCTTAATGTTTGAGTATATAACGTAAGGAATACCGGCTTTATCTAATAAATCAGTAACCTTAGAGGTAATACCAAACTTAACGAGATCGGGGTCAGAAGCTACGAAAGCCTTTTTAAACCCTCTGTTAAAGATTTCCTCAGGGATAGCGGAAATCGCTCCTGCACCATGGTAGGAAGTTTCATTCAACATAAATTTTTTCATACAAATTTCTCCTTAAAATATCTTATGTATATTTTATACCCGTATTTTGAATAAGTCAATACCTAAAAAAATTGTATTTTTAATAATAAATGGTAGAAAAGTAAACGTTGTAATAACAAATGGAATAATTTATTCTCTTTAATAATAAGAATAAATGTAAACAAATAAAAAAAGTGACAAAAAGTTACAAAAAAACAAATAAACGGCTAAAAAGGGACAGGAAGATTTTAATATAATGTATTTCACCCTAATAAAAAAGCGCACAATTTTACGAGTATTTGCGCTAATAACCTTATTCATTACTTTAAGTTTAATCTTATATGGCACGGGCGCGTATCAAGTTTTTTATGGAAAGACGTTAAGAGAGTTGCCAATATACTACGTAAAGACAGATAAAAAGCAAATAGCAATATCGTTTGACTGTGCGTGGGGAACTGACTACACGGACAGCCTACTTGAAACCATGCAATAAGAAAAGGTTAGGTGCACGTTCTTTATGGTTGAGTTTTGGACGGAAAAATACCCCGACTACGTAAAGAAGATATACGACGCAGGTCACGAGATAGGCACGCATTCGGCACCTCACCCGTA